>JABBNV010000027.1:0-3789 GCA_019352125.1 Acidobacteriota bacterium
GAGGCAGGACGACGACGTCGTCCGCAGGCTTGGCTGATGTGTTAGCCGTTGCTTCGCTGGCGTTTTTTCCGAATGCGAGCCTGAAAAGCTCTAGATCGTAGTGGCCAGTAAAGGTATTCCAGTAGCCCGTGCCACTGGCGTCGGATCGATCCGTTGTCAGGGCTTGAAGGTCCGGCCCCAGCGGGCTGGAGTCGGCGGGTCCGTAGCCTCGTAGCCGCCATGTTAGCCAGTCATGGGGCAACGCCACCGCAGCCACGTGCTTGGCAATCTCCGGTTCGTAATCACGAACCCAGCGGACCTTGGTAACGGTGAATGAGGCAACAGGGATGACGCCCGTGCGCGAGACGTATTCCTCTGCGCCCACCTCATCAATGAGCGCCACGGCGGCCTCTGCGGAGCGAGTATCGTTCCATAACAACGCAGGCCGCAGGACGTTCCCGTCCGCATCCAGGAGGACCATGCCGTGCTGCTGCCCGGCGATGGATAGTGCACCGACGCCTGCCAAGCCGCCGCAAGTGTCAACCGCAGCTTGTAGCGCATCCCACCAGCGGTCGGGGTGGACTTCGGTGCCTTCTGGGTGCGGAGCTCTGCCCTCACGGACCAGCTCCCCCGTGCGCCCGTCCAGCACCACTACCTTGCAACTCTGTGTGGAAGAGTCCACCCCGACTATTAGCGCCATGTGGTTAGCGAGCCCCCAGCAGGTGCTCAATGAAGAGTTGCTGTAGTTTCACGAAGCCGAACCCCTTGCCACCGAAGTAGGAATTGACGTCGAAGTCTTCATAGGCGGACTTGTCAGACAACAGCTGCTCGTAGCCTTCGCCCTCGTTCAAGGTGGGCTCGTTAATCTCCGCCACGCGGGAAGCCAACAGGGCAGCCTGAACTTCCGGGTCCGCACGGAATGCCTGTGCGCGCTCCTTGAGCAACAGGTAGGTTCGCATGTTGGCGGCCGCGGAATCCCACACCCCGTTGATATCCTCCGTGCGGCTGGGTTTGTAATCGAAGTGACGCGGGCCCTGGTACGTGGGGCCGCCGTCGGGACCACCGTTTTCCAGCAAGTCAACCAGGGAGAATGCGTTTTGCAGGTCTCCGTGGCCAAACACCAGGTCCTGATCAAACTTGATACCGCGCTGACCGTTGAGGTCAATGTGGAAGAGCTTGCCCTGATACAAGGCCTGAGCGATGCCGTGGGTGAAGTTCAACCCAGCCATCTGCTCGTGTCCCGTTTCGGGGTTGATGCCAAACAGTTCCGGACGCTCGAGTGTCTCGATGAATGCCAGTGCATGTCCCAGCGTGGGCAGCAGGATGTCCCCGCGGGGTTCGTTCGGCTTGGGTTCGATGGCGAACCGGATGTTGTAGCCCTTGTCCGTCACGTAGTCACCGAGTAGGTTCACGGCCTCGCGGTAGCGCTCCAATGCACCACGAATATCTTTGGCCGCATCATATTCGGCGCCCTCGCGGCCACCCCACATCACGAACGTCTCAGCACCAAGATCTGCAGCCAGGTCAATGTTTTCAAGAACCTTTCGCAGTGCAAAACGGCGCACGCCACGATCATTACTGGTAAAGCCACCGTCCTTGAACACCGGATGGGTGAAGAGATTGGTGGTAATCATCGGTACCACCATGCCCGTGGACTCGAGGGCACTTTTGAGCCGGTCAATCTCCTTCTGACGGTCCGCCGCACTGGAGCCGAACGGGAAGAGATCATTGTCGTGAAAGGTGATCCCGTAGGCGCCAAGGTCACTCAGTCGATTGATGGCCTCAACGGTGTCCAGTGGCGGACGTGTGGCAGAACCGAAGGGGTCCGCAGCCTCCCAGCCCACCGTCCACAGGCCGAAAGAGAATTTGTCTTCGCGAGTGGGCTGCATCGCCATTGAAAGCTCCAGAATCTAGTGGATCGACATCGTCGGCGTATTCCGATCGATTGGGTATTTGTTCTGTTCCCAAACATATTAGATATTTCCGTGATGTCAACCACATATTCTCGACCTGTTAGAACCACACTCAAGGAGTTAAGATGCTAACCTGTTGAGAAATTGCGGGCTATTGCTGTTATGTTGTACGCAAAACAAAATGGCGGCCCGCACAGGCCGCAGCACGGACGTCGCGAAGTAGCGCGTCAGGATGGGAACTCACATGCATCAACTCGCTACTGAACGCAATTGGGCCGGTAACCTTGCCTACCAGGCTGCTGAGGTCACGTACCCCACCTCCGTGGCTGAGCTTCAAGAGCTTGTGGCCAACTCTCCGAAGGTTCGGGCGTTGGGGTCGCGACACTCTTTCAATGACATTGCGGACACGCCGGGAACCCTGGTTTCTCTTGAAAACCTGGCAACAGACTTCCACCTCGATCTGGAAAAGATGCAGGTCACCGTAGGTGCTGCAACGCGGTATGGGACGCTTGCGGCGCAACTGCAACAGCAAGAACTGGCGCTGCACAACCTGGCCTCGCTCCCCCATATTTCCATCGCCGGGGCTGTTGCTACCGGAACTCACGGCTCTGGGGACAAGAACGGCAACCTGGCCACCGCCGTCGCAGCCCTTGAACTGGTCACTGCAGATGGATCCTTGATCCGGCTGCAACGAGGTGATGCTGAGTTTGCCGCAGCGGTGGTGGGACTCGGTGCGCTGGGCATCGTCACCGCACTCACCCTGGATATTCAACCGACGTTTAACGTGGCCCAGCACGTCTTCGAACAACTGCCGTGGACGCAGGTCCTGCAGCACTTTGACGCCATCACTGCAGCGGGCTATAGCGTGAGCCTGTTTACGGATTGGAGCGGTGAAACCGTAGCTCAGGCGTGGGTCAAGCGCCGCCCATCCGCTGATTCTGAGCCGTGGGATCACACCAAATTCTATTTGGGTACACCTGCGGTGGCAGCCATGCATCCCCTTCCCGGGGTCGATGGCAGCAACTGCACAGAGCAACTGGGCGTTTCAGGCCCTTGGGCGGACCGGCTGGCACATTTCCGGATGGAGTTCACACCCAGCAAGGGGGAAGAACTGCAGAGCGAATACTTGTTGCCGCGTGAACATGCAACGGAGGCAATTATGGCCCTGCGCGGCCTCTCCAGCGTCGTTACGCCACTGCTCTTTGTCAGCGAGATCCGGACCATTGCCGCAGACCAGCTCTGGCTCAGCCCAAGCTACGAGCGGGACAGCGTAGCACTGCACTTCACCTGGCATCGGGATCAGCCAGCGGTGGAGGCCGTTCTGCCACTGATCGAGGAGGCGTTGGCTCCCTTCTTGGCCCGGCCGCACTGGGGCAAGCTCTTTCACGCAGGCGCCGCTGAGCTGGCCCCGCTGTATCCACGCTTCGGTGATTTCATTGAGCTGGCCGACCGGATGGACGCAGGCGGCAAGTTCCGCAATAGCTTCCTGGAACGAACAGTTTTTAATGGCTGAAAGCACCTTTTCTCGGCAACCCACACCGCTAGTGGGCAGCACTGATGCCGATCCATCAAGGCGGAACAATCAGGCGCTGATAGCGTCCTTGGTGCACCACCACGGTGTGCTCAGCCGTGCCGAGCTGACCAGGCTGACAAACCTCAACAGATCCACGGTGGGCACACTGATCGGCCAGCTAGTCCAGTTGGGGATCGTCTACGAAACCGCTCCTGCACTTACGTCCCAGGTGGGCCGCCCAAGCCCGGAAGTACATCCCCATCCAGCTACGGCATCTCTTGCTGTCTACCCGGAGATCGACGCCGTCACCATCGGGCTCGTCAGCTTGGGCGGAACTGTGCAAAAAAAGATCCGGTTTCCTACCGAACGCATCCCCACGGCGAG
>JABBNV010000027.1:3799-12839 GCA_019352125.1 Acidobacteriota bacterium
AAGCAGTCAACATTGCCGCGGCCATTATCGAGGGAATGCGCGCCGAGTTGGACGCCTCCTACAGAATTACGGGCATCGGTGTTGCGGTCCCCGGGTTGGTCAACAGTGCCGCGGGCGTCGTTAGACACGCCCCTCATTTGGGCTGGCGCAATGAACCTATAACCGCCATGCTGAGCGAAGCTACGGGGTACGCCTGCCTGGCCTCCAACGATGCATCACTAGCCGCGGAGGCAGAACTCCTCTTTGGCGCGGGCTTCGGCCGGGCGAATCTTATCTACCTACACGGCGGAGCCAGTGGGATAGGTGGCGGTGTCATTACAGATGGCTCCGTTCTGCGCGGTGAATCAGGATTCGCTGGAGAATTTGGACATACATTTGTGCGCACAGCTGGGCAGACCTGTCACTGTGGCGCCACCGGATGCCTGGAAACGGAGGTCTCCCAGGTACCACTCCTGGAGCTGGCGGGTATATCCGATGGCGATACGTCCAAACTCGAACAGTTGGTCCTCGCCAACCAAGGCGAGTGCATGAAAGCAGAAATCCAGCGCCAGTTGGAGTACCTCGCTATTGGGCTGCGCAATGCCGTCAACATTCTCAATCCCGAAGTCATCATTCTTGATGGTTTCCTGGGGATCCTTCACGAATACGCCCCCGCCGAGCTGCAGAGCCTGCTCCACCATCAAGCTCTCGAGGAATCAGCAACAAGCACCCACATTCAACGGGCCAAACTTGGATCTGACCTCATGATGATCGGTGCTGCGGAACTTGCCTTCACACGGTTTCTAGCGGATCCCGCGAGAATTACTGGTGCTTCCCCCTACGGAGCGAAACTTGGTTGACCTGCGCACAAACTCATTGGATTCCACGGGCGCTTGGTACCAGCTGGAGTCGTCCCATAACGGCCATCGTCAACATGCCGTAGTGACCGCCGTGGCCGCCTCCTTACGCAGCCTCATTGTTGACGGAGTGGCTCTGATCCAGGAGTTCCCGGCACAAACCGCTCCACCCTTTTGCGCCGGATGGGTATTGGTTCCTTGGCCCAACCGAGTAGACCGTGCCCAATGGGTGTGGGAAGGTGAGCAACAACAATTGGCCGTCACGGAACTAGCCACGGGTCACGCAATTCACGGTCTCTTGACGCACACGGCATATCAAGTTTCGTCGCAAACGCCTTGCAGCATTACTCTCTCGGCCGACGTCGAACCTCAGGCAGGCTATCCCTTTGCCTTGGCAACCAGCATCACCTACGAACTCGTGGAGGACGGCATAGTCGCGACCCATCGAGTGAAAAATTCGGGCAGCCTAAATGCGCCGGTTGCAGTGGGTGCGCATCCATTTCTGCGCCTCGGTGACTTCCCCACCGAGGACCTCACGCTGGTGGTGGGTGCCGGGACCCATATAGATGTTGACGAACGCCTCATTCCCACGGGCGCCATGACTCCTGCCGCCGAAACTGGCAAAGACTTACGCCAGGGCCGACGGGTGGGCAACGTAGCCCTCGATGACGCATGGACAGAGATAACCAGAAACGCCGACGGCGGCTCCACACACTACCTCCAAGCGCCAGACGGCCGCTCAGTGCAGCTGCACATGGATGAATCGTTCGGTTACATCCAAACTTTCACCACGAATGCCTTCGCCACCGACAAAGGAATGGTGACCGCTGTCGCCGTCGAACCCATGACTGCGCCGCCCAATGCCCTGAACAGCGGCCAAGGGCTGCGTTGGCTGGCACCCGGCGAAGATTGGACATTGAGCTGGGGAATAACTCTGGAGAACTCAGCCGCCGGGATTCTCTAAAACATAGGTCTTCAGGTCATCCAACGTCTGCGTCATGTGTTTGTCCATGGCGACTCGGGCGGCCTCAGGCTCCCTCGCCGCCAGTGCCTCGAAAATTGCTTGGTGCCTCTCCAGCGCATGATTTTGAATCTCGGGAACACGCGAAGTTTCCCTGCGACGCGCTTCCAGAATGCGGTGAAGCGGCTCAAAGATGACGGCCACGAAAATGTTGCCCGAGGCGTGCAGAATGATGTCGTGGAAGGCCAAGTCCGCAGCCACAAAAGCGGTGACATCCTGAGCTTTGCTGGCTTCTTTCATTGCATCCAGCTGAGCTCTGAGCCGGGCTAACTCATCGTCGGAAATGAGTGAGGCCGCTAACTGGCAGGCGCCCGTTTCGAGCATTCGACGCAATCCAATGAGCTGAATAGCCACCGCGGAATCATCTTGTCCGTGCGAAAATGCTCGCAGCACCGCATGCAGGGACCCCCAGTTGCTGAACGGATTCACAAAGGTTCCCCGGCCACGCTCAACACGCAGAATGCCTTGGGCTTCCAGGGTTTTGATTGCCTCACGGACCGTCATTCGGCTTACCGCGTGGTGAGCACTGAGCTCCAGCTCGCCAGGAACTGGAGCATCTGCTGGAAACTCTCCGGCGACAATCCGGTCCAGCAAGTCTCCGGCGACGGTCTCTGTCAACGATTTCCGTGCCATGGCTGCCTCACTTTCGCGTTCATTGCTTTCCACTTCAGCTGCATGGTCTGTGGAGATAGCTGTGTTCTTGCCAGCCCGGAGGCCTCGTGCCACAATGATACTCGGACATAAGATGTCAGACATCTTACCAGTAAGCCAGTCACGATGGAGTGCATACCCATGATCCTTGAGTCCGAACTCTTAGCCCAGTACCCGGCGGAAATCACTGTCCCCGCAGGCGTTGTAGCAGAACGTGTCGAAGCTAGTGCGGGCGTGCTCATTGTTCTTGATGATGACCCCACAGGAACCCAGTCCGTAGCCAATCTGCCCGTCCTGACTGAATGGGAAGTTTCGGACTTCGACTGGGCCTTCAATTACCGGATCGATGGTCAGGCTGCCAAAGCCGTGTATGTGCAGACCAACACCCGTAGCCTAGACCCGGCTGAGACAGAGACTCGGAATCGGGACATTGTCAGCAACGCCATCTCCGCGGCCCATACAGCGGGGGTTTCTGTGGGGTTCGCCAGTCGCAGTGATTCCACACTCCGGGGCCACTTCCCCCTCGAGACTGACACGATTGTGAACACCCTGGCAGCACAAAGCGGTGTGCGCGTGGATGGCGTAGTGATGGTTCCCGCATTTCCAGATGCCGGAAGGATCACTATTGGCGGGGTCCATTACACCCGCGGCCCCGGCGGAACCCTCATTCCCGTAAGCCAGACGGAATTCGCCAAGGATGTCAGCTTCGGCTTCACCCACTCTGCCCTCGCAGAGTACGTGCAGGAAAAATCCGGTGGCAGGATTCCGGCATCCACCGTGCTGAGCATCAACCTACAAGCCATTCGTCAGCCCACTCCTGAAGCCGGCGCGGCAGCGATTGCGGACATCCTCACTGACGCAACGGAGGCGACGGTGATTGTGGTCGACGCCGTCACAGACAATGATCTTCGAATCCTTGCGCTGGGTCTCGAGGAATCGGCACGCCGGGGGAAGAACCTCATCTACCGCGTTGGGCCAGCCTTTGTACGCGCACGGATTGGCCAGGATGTCCCCGTGACATTGGAGCCTGCTGACATCTTCGGCTCCGGCAAAGTTACCCGCAAGGCCGTACGTGGCGGGCTCATCGTGGTCGGATCTCATGTGGGGGTGACAAGCCGCCAACTCGCCGCCCTCACGCAGGTACACGAAAACGCAGCTGTCTTCGAGATCGATGTAGCAAAGCTCCTCGCGGACGACGGCGGCGATCACCTCTCCGCCGTCGTACGGGACGTTATCGACACCTTGGCAACGAAAGACGTGGTGATCCACACCAGTCGCGAGCTGATTAAAACTGATGACCCAGCGGCGAACTTGCAGATTGCCCGCACGGTGTCTGCCGCCCTCGTAGAGGTAGTCAGCCGCACGCTGTCCGCGGTACGCCCCCGTTTTGTGATTGCCAAAGGGGGTATCACATCCTCGGACGTGGCCGCCTATGGACTCAAAATCAGGCATGCCGTGGTGCGCGGCCCCCTGCTTCCCGGAATCGTTTCCCTGTGGGAGCCAGTGGATGGCCCCGCCCAAGGAATTCCCTACATTGTCTTCCCCGGAAACGTGGGTGATGACAACGCTCTGCTGAGTGTTACCCGCAAACTCAGCAATACTTTCTAACCGCACTGCACCCGGGCACAAGCCTCACTGGCTCTCGTACAAGGAGAAAACCATGACCAACAAGTTCACCGTCGCCGTCCTCGGACTCGGAGCAATGGGACTGCCCATGGCCACGCGCCTGGCTTCGCAGCTCACCGTCCACGGTTTCGACATCGCAGAGGCGCGGCTGGAACTGGCGCAACAGGCAGGTATTGTCCGCTGTGGTTCTGCTCAAGAAGCGGCCAAGGGTGCAGATGCGGTACTCCTGGCTGTGCGCAACGGCAATCAACTCACGGATGTGCTGTTTGGCGAGCACGGCGTGGCTGCAGTCCTCAGCCGTGGCACGGTGGTGATCCTGACCAGCACCGTAGGCCGCGACGCAATTGAGGACACCGTGGCTCGGCTGGCTGAGTATGGCGTGGAACTCGTGGACGCGCCCCTCTCCGGAGGGCCGCTGCGAGCCGGCCAGGGTGACTTGCTGGTTGTGGTGGGCGCGTCTGAAGCGGCGCGGAGCAAAGCAGCGCCGGTCCTTGATCTCTTGGCTTCAACGCTCACTGTGGTGGGAGACAAACCCGGTGACGGTCAGGCACTCAAGACGGTCAATCAGTTGCTATGCGGTATTCACATAGCCGCGGCAGCGGAGGCCTTGGCCCTTGCCGATGCACTGGGGCTGGACAAGGAGAAGACACTATCTGCGCTAGAGGCCGGAGCAGCGGGTTCGTTCATGCTCTCCAACCGTGGCCCCCGAATCCTCGAGGCATACTCCGAAACGGGCGCCGATGTGCTGAGTCGACTGGACATTTTTGTCAAAGACATGGGAATCGTAGGCAATGCCACGCGGGCTGCTGGACTTGCCACCCCGGTGGCCGCAGCCGCTGAGCAGCTCTATCTGTTGGGCCAGGCGCAGGGGCTCGGTTCTGCGGATGATTCCGCCGTCATCAAGGTCATTGCACCGTCGGAGCACTCCGCGAAGTAGCCCCAGCGAGGTTGCATCGTCGGGGAACCCATCCGAGGAAAGCAAACCGCAGCGCCCTAGTGGGCCCCGGCCGATTCCGCGTGCGTTGACTCCTCGATCAGAGCCAAAGCTTCATCCAACACGGTGCCGAAGTTTGCGGCATCGTGGGCGAAGCGCCCCATAAATAACCCAGAGATTCCTGGAAGCTGAGGAAGCAGCCCGGGCTTGGCGGAGCCGCCGTAAATGATGGGCAGCGACTCCTGCCCTTGCTGGCGGAAGCGCAGCTGGATGTCACGAACCGTGGCGGTCACGTAGCTGGCGTCAGCTGGCTCGGCTGCGCCGATGGCCCAGACCGGCTCATAGGCCACAATGGCCGGCCCAAAATTGGCTGGTGAGTCCCCCAAGGCGGCTTCTAGCTGCCCGAACACATGGTCCGCGGCGTCCTGGGGAGTCCCCCGCAGCTCCTCCCCTACACAGATGAGTGGTGTTACCCCAGCGGCTCGGAGCTGGCTCACTTTCGCTGCCACAACGCCGTCGTCCTCATTGAAGTGACGCCGACGTTCCGCATGGCCCACCTCAACTATCCCCACGCCCAACTCCGCCAGCATCGTCGCCGAGACTTCTCCGGTCCACGGCCCCTCGGCTGGACTGCAATTCTGCGCCCCCAGCACGGCGGGCGTTCCTGCAAGAATCTCCGCCGCCGCAGGCAGCACGGGAAAAGATGGGATAACAAACGGGACTACTCGCCCGGCAGCTAGTGACGGGCGAGTAGCCAGTTCTTCACGCACTCGTTCCAACCACGCCAAACTGGCCTGGTAGCCCAAATACATCTTGGTGCTGACACCGATGTAGAGCGGTGAGGCGGCAGTTGGAATGTGTGTCACAGGGTGCGTTCCCATCAATTAGTTATCTAGCAACTCGTCGGCCTTGTTACGGTACCGGCTTGTACCCCACATCATCAACGCTGCCAGGAACGGCAGCACGCCCAAGGCGTAGATGCCCATGGCAGCTGATCCCGAGGAGAAGGACTCATTAGTGCTGGTGCGGAGAATCGGCGCAACGAACCCGCCGAGGTTTCCCCAGGAGTTGATCAAGCCAATGCCCGCTGCTGCGGCCGTACCCGTCAGGCAGGCAAACATACCGAAGAGCCACGGTACTGCTGCGAGCAGCCCCACTGCGACGCCAACCTTTTGCCTGGTGAGCTGCGCAACTTGCTGAGGCAAGTAGAACGTCACACCGTAGACGGCAATCTGCAGGCAGTAGTAGATGATGGTGAAGTACCAGACTTTGCCATTGCGCATCGCGGCGAGCACCCCGGACGGTCCGGACCCTGTACGGAGGACGTCTTCTTGTGCCATGGCAGTGGTCAATGCATCTTTCCCATCTTGATGGAGGAACTTAGCCTTTGATGGGCCGTTAATCAGCAAGAAGAGGGATGCGATGCCAGCTAAAATGGCAAGCAATCCTTCGACAAAGAACATAGCCTGCCAGCCCTGAAGTCCGGGAATGCCCTCACCAATGTTGATGAGCGCACCGGAAAGAGGCGAGCCAATCAGCTGAGAAAGCGGCTGTGCCAGGTAGAAGATGGCGAACATCTTCACGCGGTGCTTGTTGGGGAACCATTCAGCCAGATCTTGGCACCGACCTTCTTGAGCATCAGGTTGCTGGGAATTTCGAAAATTGCGTAACCAATAAAGAAGATTCCAGCACCGAGGGCATAAGCCGCGGCCGAGATACCCTTGTCAGTATTCAGTGATGCCTCGGCAAAGCCCACGTTGGTTCGGGTCAGGAAAGCGACCACGTAAAGGATCACAAGCATCGGCATCAGCCGAAAGGTGGCCTTGTGAAGGGCCGATTTCAGCGCGGGAGATTTCAACAACTCCTTGCTGATGCTCACTATGTTCGTCATACCAACTCCGCATTGAGTGATGATGATTGGTGTTGCAGTTGTTTTCTGGTTCCTGCGGTAGGACTTCGGTTGGCCTTTAGTGCATATACAGGCCACCATCGACGTTGAGCGTTTGGCCGGAAACGTAGCCCGAATCTTCGCTGATCAGGTAGCTAATGGCCGCGGCAATGTCGCGCGTATTGCCAACCCGGTTGACCACCAGATCTTTGACCATGTCATCCTTGCGCTCTTGCGTGAGGGTGCCACCCATGATGTCCGTATCGATGGGGCCCGGCGAGACCGCATTGACCGTGATGTCGAAAGGACCCAGCTCTCGAGCCGTGGCGCGAGTCAGACCAATAACGCCTGCTTTCGCCACGGAATACGGAGTCTTGGAGAAGGTGCCGCCACCGCGCTGGGCGGAAACGGACGAAATATTCACAATGCGGCCCAGTCGATTCTTGACCATGGACTCAGCAACGCGGCGGGTGGCGTAGTGAACTCCATTGAGATTGATGCTCAGCACGCGATCCCATTCGGCAGGCTCCAGTTCCAAGTACCCGATGGGTGAGCTGACGCCGGCAATGTTGGCCAGGGCCACAATCTGCGGAAGGTTTGCTTCCAGCTCATCGATGGCCGCCCGAACCGAGGATTCGTCAGCAACGTTGGCGCCCACGCCGTACGCCTTGACGCCATGAGTAGAGGTAAGCTCAGCGGCCACTGCCTTGCAGGCTGCGTCATCAAGGTCTACGACGCCGATACTCCAGCCACGCTCGGCCAGATAGTTGGCGGTGGCACGGCCAATGCCGCGTTCGGAAACAGCACCGGTAACAATGGCGGTGCGCTCGGTGGGAAAGCTATTGGGTGTGTCAGACATATCTCGCTCCTCGTGGCGATTGGGGGAAAGTTTTGTATGAGAACTAGTCCACTGGCAACTAGTTAGTTGATGGGAGCCGGGCCTAGATCATCGAGCAGTTTCTGCATCGCAACGTAGGCCCTGTTTCGGTAGGCAATGAGGTCGGGGGTGCGATCCGCCGGAACGTTGAGGAAGCCAGCACCGGATTTAGTACCGAGCTTGCCCGCGTCCACCAAGTCGCTGAGAATCTTTGGCGTCGCAAAACGTTCCGGGAACCCTGTCTGCAGGGACTTGTAGCAGAAGTTGTAAACATCCAGGCCGGCCATGTCCGCAATGGCAAACGGGCCAAAGAACGGAAGGCGGAACCCGAACGTGGTGCGTACCAGGGTGTCAATGTCCTCAGCAGTGGCAACTTCCTGCTCCACCAGTTGGGTGGCCTCATGGAAGAGCGCGTACTGCAGACGGTTCAACACAAATCCCGTGACGTCCTTAACCACTGCGGACTGCTTGCCAGCGGAGCTGACAAGATCCTGGACTGTTTTCACCGTGGCTGCGGAAGTGCCAGCGTGCGGAATCAGCTCGACACCGGGGATGAACGGGGATGGATTGGAGAAATGCACACCGAGGAAGCGATCGGGGTTCTGAACGGGGACCACCAAGTCCGCGATGGAGATGGTCGAGGTGTTGGAGCCAATCACCGCGTCCGGACGTGCTGCGGCACTAATGCGTGCCAGAGTCTCGTGTTTGATGGCCAAAACTTCAGGAACGGCTTCTTCAATGAACTCCGCGTCCTGCACGGCTTCTTCGATGCTTTGAGCAGCCCACAGGTTGCGGCGCAAAGTCTCCGTTGCATCAGCCGGGAATAGCCCGTCCTTGACGAACTCATCCGATTCGGTCAGCAGCCGCTCTAGATTCTTGGCGGCAACTTCGGCCGAGACGTCAGAGAGCGCCACCCGTGCCCCGCCCAGAGCCAAGACTTGAGCAATGCCGCCGCCCATGTAGCCGGACCCGACAATCGCAAACTTCTTCTGCTGCGTTGTATCAGTGGATTGTGATTCAGTCATTGTTTTTCAGGCCTTTGTTTCGTCAGTTTCGTAGGAGCAGATTGCGTCCACCTTTTCGGCAGAAGCGGAGGTTTCATCGAACGTGTAGGACAGCCACTCTTTGACCAGCTTCTTGGCGAGTTCAAGGCCAATGACGCGCTGGCCCATGGTGAGCACTTGAGCGTTGTTACTGAGAATGGATC
>JABBNV010000027.1:12849-13669 GCA_019352125.1 Acidobacteriota bacterium
GTCACCGCGCGGATGCCCGGAACTTTGTTTGCGGTAATCGCCACACCCAGACCAGTTCCGCAGATCAGTAGTGCCCTGTCTGCGTCACCCCTGGCGACGATCCGGGCGCCCTCCACCGCAACATGCGGATAGGCGCGGGTGTCACCTTCGCCCACCCCCACGTCGACGACGCTCGCCACCCGCTCGTCAGCCTCCAGTAGCGCCTTGAGGGCGTTTTTGTATTCGACGCCCGCCGAATCGTTGCCCACTACAATTCGAAGTCCCTTGGATTCATTCGTCATTCTGTGGCTCCTTTGGCCGCGAGTTCAGTGTCGTGTTCGTTGTCAGGAAGTGATGCCAGATGCTTTGCGAGCCGCTCCACAATCAGTGCAAAGGACACGGCACCCGGGTCCGGGTGGCCCATGCTTTTTTCCGCCAACGGCCTGGCCCGGCCTAAGCGAGGGCGCAACTCGGAAGTGTGCTCGGCAGCATTGCTGGCCGCTGCAGCCGCAGCGGTCAGCGCACCGTGGAGGCCTTCGCCGGCGGCAGATTGTGCCGTGAAGGCCTCCACAAATGGTTGGAGCGCATCCACCATTGTTTTGTCCCCCACCTGCGCCTTGCCCAGTTCTGTGATGGCCCCGGCAAATGCTGTCACGGCAACCGTCGCGTCCTCGCTGCTGTATTTCTCCTGGTTTCCCAGGGCAACGCCCGCCGCAATCAACGCGGTGCCCCAGAGCGCGCCCGAGGTTCCACCGGCCTTTTCGGACCAAGCCTCCCCCGCAGCCGCCAACACGCTCTGCGGCGATGCGCCGCCGTCGGACGCGATTGCGTTCTCTGCCGC
>JABBNV010000027.1:13679-18150 GCA_019352125.1 Acidobacteriota bacterium
CGCGGAGACCGCTGCGTCCACACCACGCCGCATGCCGATCCCGTGATCGCCGTCGCCAGCAAAGGAATCAAGATTGCCAAGCACTTCTTCGTTCTCAACCACCACGTCGCGAACTGCGCGGATCGCAGAAACGCTTTGCTGGCCCAAAACGCGGGCAGCTGCGGTTGGTTTTTCAACGTTTGCCGTCGCGGCTGCGTCCGTAGCCCCCACCGCACGGTGACCGCGCTGTTCTATGGAACCCTTGCGAAAAGCCGGAGTGTCCGCCGGAGCGCACCAGAAGCGTTCAAGGTCTTCATCGAGCCACAGCAGCGTCAGAGACAGGCCGGCCATGTCCAAGCTGGTGACAAGTTCGCCACATTCCGGTGCAACCACCGTGAGGCCAGCATCCGTAAGCAACCGTTCCACTTTTCCGAACAGGAGGAATAGTTCCTCGTACTTAACGGTGCCAAGCCCATTGAGCAGAGGCACCACACGAGTTGTGGCACCGGCCGGCCTTTCAGCCAGCAGCTTGGACACAAGCATCTGTGCCAACTCAGAGGCCGTGGGCATGGCGTGTTCTGAGATACCAGGCTCGCCATGTATGCCGAGCCCCAGAGCCATCTTTCCCTCCGGGACGTGAAACAGAGGTTCGCTCGCTCCCGGCAAGGTGCAGCCATCGAAGGCTACTCCCAGGGAGCGCGTCCGGCTATTGGCCAAAATTGCCAGACGCTCCACTTCATCAAGGCTGAGCCCAGCCTCTGCTGCCGCGCCTGCCACCTTGAAGACCGTCAGGTCCCCTGCTATACCCCGCCGCTTCTCAACCTGATCCACCGGCGCACTGGCAATGTCATCCGTCACCAGAACCGTGCGGGTAGCAATACCCTCAGCATTGAGCCGCACTTGAGCCTGGCCAAAGTGCAGAACATCCCCAGCGTAGTTGCCGTAGGAGAGCAGCACTCCGCCCTGGTTGCTAGCTTCCTTGGCCACACGGTAGACCTGTCCCGCCGAGGGCGAGGCAAACATGTTGCCACACGCCGCACCGGCCGCAAGACCGGGACCAACAAGGCCTGCAAACGCGGGATAGTGACCGGAGCCACCGCCAACCACCACGGCCACCTGTCCCTGCGGGCTTACGGTGGAGCGGACAACGCCTCCGTCCACGCGATTAACGTACTGTCGATTAGCTGCCACGAAGCCATCTAGCGCCTCATCCGCAAAATCTGCGGGATCGTCAAATATCTGGGTCATGATTCCTCTTCGAATCTGCAACCGGGTCTTCGCAGTTGCGCCGGCTGGCTTGGTTCGCTGTCTTTACAGATGAGTCCTATGAAACGGGAGCGGCGTCAGCTGGCTGAAGCCGGCCCTGCGCAACCTGACTGGTGCCCAGCGCGTAACCATCCTGCTTAGGCAGAACCTGCGTGCGCAGGTATTCCTGGTTCCGGGCAGTAACACTGAGCCCGTCTCCCCCGTAGTGCTCTGTGCAGATGATGCCTTGGAAGCCCGCCGAAATCGCCGTGCGGAATGCGTCGCGGTAATTGATGATGCCGGCGTCCATGGGGGCCGGCATGGCAACGTACGTATCTCGGGCCACATCCTCATCACGGATGTAGTTCTTAACGTGCCAATAATTCGAGTATGGAAGGGTCTTTGCCAGTACTTCACGCCAGTCCTCGATGGGACGGTGCAGCCTCACCAGGTTTCCCACATCCGGGTTCAAGCCCACGTTGGTCAGCCCAATATCCTGTACCAGATTGACCGAGGAGTCTCCTGTGCCGAGGTAGGTGTCCTCATACATTTCCAGCGAGAGCAGGATGCCCACTTCTGCGGCATGGTGGCCAAGTTCGCGCAGACGCACGACGGCGTCATTCCAGGTTTGTGAGTCGCCTACAGGATCTGTGTGGCCCTGGATAGTCCAAAACCACAACTGCCGTTGCTGTTCCCGCGTCAGCGCTTGATGCAGGCCTACGGAGACCACCTCGCAGCCAAGAGCAGCTGCAGCGTCAAGGGTACGGTGACTATATGCCAGGTTCTCCCGCCAGTGGGCAGCATCGATGACGCTGCTGCGAATAGCGGAGATGACCGGAATGCCGATACCTGCTTCGGCGGCGGACAGCTTGAACTCTTCAAGGCGGGCTGCACTCAGATCACCGGGACGCACCCAGCTGTCGGTCAGATCCGCATGAGCAAATCCGGCTTCCTTGACCTCGCGGAAAACCTTCACCCATTCGGATGAATCAGCGTCGTTGATGTGCAGCCCGTTTGCATTGATTCCGGGAAACTGCAGCAGTGCTGCCGTGATGGGCCAACTTTCGGCGGTGTACGCCATGAATGTCTCTCCTTTGGATAATCCTGTTTCCTATAGGATCTACAACAAAGGAGCTTGTGTCAAGGCTCACACAGCAAAGAGCGATTAATCGAATCGGCGCGGCGGGTCGGTGCGCCTTGGCCTTTAGCCTGGGGGTGCGTCCTGAATAGATCGTTGACGCACCTTTGAAACATGGTCAGTCATGGCTGCAGCTGCAGCCGCCGGGTCGCCTTGCTCTAGTGCGTGAAAGACAGCCTGATGCTCAGCAATAGCGAATTCCGCGTCAGTAATTCCAACTCCCCCGAACAGGCGGAACCGCTGAACCTGACCGCCCAGCGCCGTATAGGCATCATGCATGAACGGATTGCCAGAATTCTCGGCAATCAGCCGGTGGAAGCGCTCGTCGGCTTCGAAATAGTCTCTGAATTCTGCAAATGATGGGCCCCGGGGAGCAGTTTTTAGATCCGTAATGGCCTTCCGAAGTTCCGCCAATAGCTCCGGAAACATTCTCTGAGCCGTCCATCGTGTGAGTACCGGCTCAATCACCAAGCGAGCATCCATCAGGTGTGCAAAATCTTCACGGGAGAACACCGGCGCAACACGGTATCCCTTCAGGGCCACCCTGACCACTAGCCCGGTGTGCTCCAACCGGGCCAGTGCCTCCCGAACCGGAGTTGGCGAAACATCCAGATCACGGGCAGTCCCGTCAATGCTGATGGGCGCGCCGGGTTCAAGGCGGCCATCCATCAGGGATTCAAGAATCGCCTCGTGAACATGGTCCGCCAGTACTTGGCGACTAACAGGACGCGCTCTGCTGGGATTCCTACTCATTTTTGAATCCTATGGGATTTGCCTATGGGACAGTAATGTCATGACCATGTTTTCGCGCAAACCACGTGTCACAGCCGCCCCACAAGACGGAGACGGTGCGTCGACTGCGCCGCTAACACCCGCTCCGCAGACCCCTGCCTTGCTCGCGTCCCTGATGAGCACGGTGGAAGTTCTGCACTCCGTTCGGACCAGGGTGGCGCTGTTCACTGGAGCTGTGCCCACCATTTTTGCCTATCCTGTCTACGGCAGCGCCGGCTGGATTCGAGTCCTGGCACGCGTGGTACTCAGCACCTCCGCGACCTCGACGCGGTCAAAGGACCATGGAACAGTGCGCGGCTGGCGGTCCTTCACCGCAGTGCCAATTCCGTATGGCCACGTAGAAGTGCAGATTGGGGACGTGATCCATCAGCTGCAGGCGGACGCGGGCGGTTTAGTCGACGTGGTGGTGGAATCGACGCTACCCAATGGGTGGCACACCATTGTTCTGCGGATGCCTAAGGCGGCCGCCGTCGAGGCGCGCATTCAGGTAGTAGACCCAGAGGCGACCTTCGGGATCGTCTCTGACATTGACGACACTGTGATGGTCACCGCGCTGCCGCGGCCGCTGTTGGCCGCTTGGAACACGCTGGTACTCAGCGAGCGAGCACGGACGCCCACGCCCGGCATGGCAGTCCTCTTGGACCGGGTGGTTGCCAAACATTCCGCGGCACCCATTCTATATTTGTCCACTGGAGCTTGGAACGTGGCACCGGCACTCACCCGCTTCCTGGCCCGGAATTTGTACCCGGAAGGGGTGCTGCTCCTGACTGATTGGGGTCCATCCCGGCAACATTGGTTCCGCAATGGCAGGGTTCATAAACGTAGAAATCTAGAGCGACTTGCCCATGAGTTTCCTCACGTGAAGTGGTTGCTGGTGGGCGACGACGGGCAACATGACCCGGAAACGTACGCTGAGTTTGCGCGTAATCACCCTGAGCAGACAGCTGCCGTCGCCATCCGTCAGCTCTCCGCCAGTGAGGCTTTGCTGGCCGGTGGTCGGAATGTTGAAGATGCCTTGCCTAGCCAACGCGGCACTGTTGCTTGGGTCTCCGCTCCCGACGGCGCCGGGCTTGCCGAGCAACTTAAAAGCCGCGGCATTCTCTAACCCTGCGTGTAAACGGGTTACTATGGCGTTCCGTTCTAAAATTTCATTGATCTGAGGGACTCGATGTCTGATGCGCATTGCGGGCACAGTAAACGTGCCGCTGCGGTGGTCAATCCAACGAAGATTCCCAGCGAAGACTTCAAAGCTGACTTCTTTCAACTGTGTGCCGATGCTGGCTGGGAAGAACCCCTATGGTTGGAGACCTCCGAGGA
>JABBNV010000028.1:0-973 GCA_019352125.1 Acidobacteriota bacterium
GTCGAACGTGACACACCTAGGCCGCCGACAATGGGCGAGACGATGCCAGCAAAACCAAAGGTGACTGCACCCAATAGTGAGGCCGCTGTGCCAGCCTGCGCACCGTGCTTGGCCAAAGCCAGCACCTGAACACACGGAAACATGAAGCCAGTAGCCAGGATGTAAAACCACAACGGCACAATGGTGCCCCAGAGGCCCCAATGCAGTTGGTCCGCCAGCACAATCATGGCCGCCATCAGCACCTGCACACAAGCTGCCCAGGCAATCACCCACTGCGGCCCAGTGCGCCGCAGTATCCGGGAAGACAACTGCACGCCAATCATGATGCCCACCGAATTGGCACCGAAGAGGACGCCGTAGAGCTGCGGTGTGAAGCCATAAACGTTCTGAAAGAGGAACGGCGAGGCTGACAAATACGTGAACAGCCCGCCAAAGTTCAAACCACCAATGATCAACGTTCCTACGAAGATGTGGTCCGTAAGAAGTATCCGGTACCTGTGAAGCACAGTGGTTCCGGAGTTATTGCGCTGTTCGGCAGGGAGTGTCTCCACAATCAGGAACAGGGCGGCAATCAGCACAAGGGCACCGTAACCAGTGAGGAACCAAAAAATGCCCGGCCACGGCATAATCCCGAGCAGCTGTGAGCCAATCACCGGCGCAAGAATCGGGGCCATCCCGTTGACCAGTGCCATTCGGGAGAACATGCGCACCAGCGGGTATCCGCTAAACAGATCGCGTACCATCGCCATCGCCACCACGCCACCGCCCGCGGCTCCAATTCCCTGAAGTACGCGAAAGACTCCCAACATGGTGATATCCGTGGACGTGGCCGCACCGATGGAGGCCAGCACATGAACAGCGGTTGCAAGAATCAACGGCAACCGGCGCCCCACCTTGTCACTGAAGGGCCCTACCACCAGTTGGCCCAGCGCGAATCCCATGGTGGTGGCAGTCAGTGTCAGGGTCACCAGCG
>JABBNV010000028.1:983-9670 GCA_019352125.1 Acidobacteriota bacterium
CGGGAACGCTGGCAGGTAGAGATCCACGGTAAAAGGGCCCAACGCCGTCAACATCCCCAGAACGACTATATAGACGAGTTTCTGCCGCCGAGTAAGGGCGTCCCCGGCGTGTGTGAGGGTGGTCACTGAAGTGTTCCTTAGGGATTTAAGAGCAATAGGCTTGGGCGGAGCTTACAAAGAAGTCAGTATGCTGGGTAACCGTGGATGCTGCGCGAGCAAAATTTTCCGCGCAGGAATAAGTCTACGGTTGCCCATGAACAGGAGAAACGATGGCGTCGGCAGAACCCGTAACAACACCAAAACGGGGCAGGGTAATAGGTGTAACGGTAGCTGCCGCTATTGGCGGTCTGCTGTTTGGCTTTGATACTGCGGTAATCAATGGGGCCAATGACGCTATCAAGGCAGAGTTTGCTCTTGATCCGGCAGTGCTGGGCTTTGTAGTTGCAGTGACGCTGCTGGGTTGTGCCGTGGGTGCGTGGTTTGCCGGGCAACTTGCTGACCGCTGGGGCCGCAAAAAAATGATGCTCGTAGCTGCATGTCTGTTCGTAGCCAGCTCCATTGGTGCCGGGGTAGCCTTCGCCGCGTGGGACTTGATGATCTGGCGGTTCATTGGTGGCCTGGCCATCGGCATCGCCTCCGTGATTGCCCCGGCATACATCTCCGAGGTGGCTCCCGCCAAATACCGCGGAGCTTTGGGTTCTCTCCAACAGCTGGCCATCACCATGGGTATTTTTCTGGCTTTACTCTCCGACGCGGCATTGGCGAGCTCGGCCGGAACGGCCGCAAGTGGCCTGTGGTTTGGGCTGCCCGCGTGGCGCTGGATGCTGCTGGTAGGCGTCATTCCCGCGGCAGTGTACGGAATTCTTTCGCTCACCATCCCTGAGTCACCGCAATTTCTGATCCGTGCCAACCGCCTCGATGAAGCCAAAAAGGTATTACGCACTGTTGTTGGCGCCAAGGATCCTGACGCACGGGTCAAGGAAATTCAGGAGAGCTTTGAGCAGGAGGATCGCACCACTTTCCGTGACTTGCGAGGCACCGCTCTAGGCCTCCAACCTATCCTGTGGGTCGGTATGTCAGTTGCTGCGCTTCAGCAGCTCGTCGGTATTAATGCGATCTTCTATTACTCCACCACGTTGTGGAAGTCCGTGGGCTTCAGCGAGCAAGATTCATTCACCACGTCAGTTATTACGTCCGTCATCAATGTGGCATTGACCTTCGTAGCTATTTTCTTTGTGGACAAAGTTGGGCGCACCAAGCTCCTGTTGGCAGGTTCAATCGGAATGTTTGTGGGCCTGCTGGCTGCCGCCGTATCGTTCTCACAGTCCACCGGTAGTGGGGATTCCATTTCCCTGCCGCAGCCGTGGGGAATCATTGCCCTGTTGGGCGCCAATATCTTCGTCATCTTCTTTGCCGCCACCTGGGGCCCTGTGATGTGGGTGGTGCTGGGTGAAATCTTCCCGAACAGGATCCGTTCCCTGGCCCTGGGCCTGAGCACGATGGTGAACTGGATCTTCAACTTCCTGGTCACCTTGTTGTTCCCGATTCTCAGTGCATCCATCGGACTGGGTTTCGTTTATGGCGGCTTCGCAGTGTTCGCGCTAGTCTCCTTCTGGTTTGTCAAAGCGAAGATGCCAGAAGTAACCGGCAGGGAGCTAGAAGACAAGGATAAAGTGGTTCGCCAGAGTAGCTAAAGCTACTCAGTGGTAATTTTGACGGTAGGACTCGTACAGTACTAGCGGGTTGACAATGACCTTTACCAGCAACGCGTACAACGCGCCAGCAGTGCGCAGATGAGGGAGGCATTTGATATGAGTAATTCCAAACATGCCGTACGAACCACAACCGGCCAGCGGAACACCAACGGTTCTTCGTTTCTGGGGGTGGTCAAGACTCTCTCCCGTCTTGTTCCCAAGCAACTCAACGATGAAATCGCGCTCGCCAAGCTAGAACTCAAGCAAAAGGGCATTGCTGTTGGTGTTGCGGTGGCTTTCTTTGCCGTAGCCCTCGTGCTGCTTGCCTTCATGATCACTGCGCTGATTGTTGCCGGAATCATGGCTCTGTCCCTGATCATGCCGGCATGGCTTGCTGCCCTCATGGTGGCAGCGTTCTTCCTGGTAGTACTGGCCATCATGGCACTCATTGGGTTGGCCAAGTTCAAGAAGGCCATGCCGCTCAAGCCAGAACATGCAATCTTCGGTCTCCGTTATGACGCTGGCGTAGCCAAGTCCGGTGCCGCTTTTGATCCAGCCACGCTGGAGCCCAAGCAGCAGACTAGCGCGGAGATCAAGGCCGCCAAGGCGCAAAAGAAGGTTGAAGCTGAAAGGAAGAAGGCCGAGCGTGAGGCGAAGGCTGCAGCTGATGGCCCCAGTGCAACCCCTGCTGATCTGCGCAAGCGCACTGAACTTCGCCGCTCGCATATAGTGTCCCTGCGTGCCCAGTTGCTGAAACAGGCGGATGTGAAAGCCAAGGCCAAAGAGGTTAGGTCCTTGGCTTCGGAGCGAGCCGCGCACCTTTCTGAGACCGCTACCGGCAGTGCTCCAGACCTAGTGGAAGCCGCGAAGGCCAGGTGGCTCCCGCTGAGCGTCTTTGTAGTATCAGCCGGTGCTGCCGTGGTGCTGCTTCGGAAGCTACTGCGCGACTAAGTATTTCTGTCCATGTGCCCACTACACACCGGGCGTATGCGTGAAGAGACTCCGGAGGGGGAAGCGGTGCGAATTATTGGTGCGGGGAGTCGTCCCGATGCCGCTGAACCCCGGCTGAACGCCGTTTTTACCGTCCCCAACGTCATCACGGTTGTGCGGTTTTTGGGTGTGCCACTCTTTGTCTGGCTCATTCTGGGCCAGCACCGCTACGGGTGGGGAGTAGTGGTGCTGGTGCTCATTGGGGGTACAGACTGGGTGGACGGGTACGTGGCCCGTCGGTTCAATCAAACGTCCAAATTGGGCCGGGTGTTGGATCCGATGGCGGATCGCTTGGCCATGATTGTGGTGGCGGTGACCCTGCTGGTGGCGGGGATTGTTCCCTGGTGGTATCTGGCTACGTTGGTGGTCCCGGATGCCGTCTTATTGGCGGTGACGCTGGTGTTCTTTCACTGGCATCCGGATCTTCCAGTGAGCAACATCGGAAAGATTCGTACCGCCTTGATCCTGGCCGGAACTCCGCTGCTTTTGCTGGCGCATACCGTGGGGCCAACGCCAAACACGCTGGGTGTGATCGCCTGGATTCTGCTGTTGGCTGGCATTATTGGGCACGTGATTGCCGCCGTTAACTACTTCCGAGCCATGGTTGCCAAGCATCGGCGCCAGCAAGCTTTGGGCCATCAGGCCGACGGCGGGGCTCGCCGATGATGTGGTTGGCAGTGGCTTGCGCCGTGGCCGGGGCCTTCTTCCTGGCCTTTGGTGCCCAACGCCAGGGAAGCGCGGTTCAGGCGAATACTGGCGGCTTGGCCCTGGGTGGCAGTGGCGTTATACGGCTTCTGCGGAATCCGCGCTGGATGTTTGGCCTGTTGCTGTTGGGTGCCGGCATGGTGTGCAATGTGGCGGCCCTGACCATGGGAACACTGACGGTGATTCAACCCATCGGCGCTATTGCGTTGGTGATTACCACCGTGGTGAATTCGCGGGACCAGGGCATCAGGCTCAACCGGGCCACCGTCGTCGCCATTACCTGTTGCGTCAGTGGAAGTGCTCTGTTTGTGCTGCTGGCCGTGAATGTGGTGCGGGAAAGTACCCACGTCACCGTGGCGGAGGAGCTAACGGTGGCGCTGTTGGTGGCCGTCGTCGTCGGAATCTTGGGCACCTGTGTGGTGCTCTGGCGGCGCAAACTGAAGGCGTTTTTCTACATTTTCGGTGCGGGCGTATTGTTCGGGTTTGTCGCCGTCACTACCCGCATCATTGCCCACCAGCTCTTTGATCCCAACGGCCTGTTTCTGTTGAACGTGCAGTGGTATTCGGTAGTGGCCATCGCCGTGGCTGGTGGCCTGGGCTCCTGGTTCGTGCAGAGCGCGTATTCCAGCGGGCCGCCGGATCTCGTGATCGCTGGGCTTACCGTGATTGACCCGATGGTGGGGATTGCGATTGGCATTACGATTCTGAGTGAGTTGCGTCCCGACGTGCCCGCCGTGGTGGCAATTGCCATGGCTGGGGCGGCTTCCCTTGCTATCGTTGGAGTCATTGCGCTCTCGCGGCACCACCCTGATGTGGTGAAGCGGCGGAACGAGTCTAGGCGGGAAACCGTCAAGAGAACCGGTCGCTAGCGCAGATTTGTACTGACCGTATGTGTCTAATTCAGGCACGCGCCGTCTGGTGAGAACACCAGCGACAACCCTCCAGGAGTTTCGTCCATGACAGCCCCGAAGCACGACGCTAAGCCGCTGACCGTCCTGATTGCGGCGGACACTTACCCGCCACACATCAACGGAGCCGCCCAGTTTGGTTATCGGTTGGCCAAGGCGATGACGGCGCGTGGTCACCAAGTACATGTGCTGGCTGCCCGTCCCAGCAACGGCAAAGGCTATACAGAGCTCCGATCCGAGGCCACCGTGCACCGGTTGCGCTCGCACCTGATGCCCACCAATGAATACTTCCGCATCTGCTTCCCCTGGGAGATCAAGAAGGAAATCGGGCTTGTCTTTGACCGCATCAAACCAGACGTGGTGCACGTGCAAAGTCACTACATGATTGGTGAGCACGTGCTGCGCGAGGCAAAGAAACGCGGCATCCGCATCATCGCTACCAACCACTTCATGCCGGAAAACTTGAACCCCTTCCTGCCATTCCCGAAGTGGTTCAAGGACGTGATTGGCCGCGTCTCCTGGCGCGACATGGGCAAAAAACTCGGCGAGGCGGACGTTGTCACCACACCTACGCCGTTGGCTGCCAAAGCGATGAACGAGCGGGCCCGGCTGAGCAAGGTATTGCCGCTCTCCAACGGGATCGACTCCGCAGCATATGAGCTGGAACCCGGGGAAGTGGTTGAGCCGCACGAATTTCCCACCGTGCTCTTTGCTGGGCGCTTGGCCGAAGAAAAACATATTGATGTGCTCATTGAGGCCATTTCCAAGACCCCGCCGGAGATGAACATTCACCTTGAGATTGTGGGTGGCGGTGAGGTGAAGGATGCTCTGCGCGCACAGGTTGCCAAACTGAACCTCACTAATCGGGTCAAATTCCTGGGTCTCATTAGCGATGAAGAACTGCGCATTGCCTACATCAAGGCCAACCTCTTTGTGATGCCCGGAACGGCGGAGCTTCAGTCCCTGGTGACGCTGGAGGCTATGAGCGCGTCCACACCAGTGGTACTTGCGGATGCCCTGGCACTGCCGCACCTGGTGGAGGATGGCAAAAACGGCTACCTGTTCCGCCCCAATGACAGCACTGATCTGGCGGAGAAGATCACCACCATCTTGTCCCTGCCAGCCGAAGAACGTGAGCTGATGGGTAAGGCTGGCCGTGTAATGGTGGAGCACCACGGCATCAAGGGCACCATGGATACGTTCGAGGATTTGTACCGCGGTGGCACCTACGAGGATCACGCAGCGTAACAAAAACGGGTAAGATAGCGTGGTTGCTTATGGGGCTATAGCTCAGCTGGTTAGAGCGCGGGACTCATAATCCTAAGGTCCTCGGTTCAAGTCCGAGTAGCCCTACCCCAACGCAGAGGGGCCCGGAATCACAGTGTGATTCCGGGCCCTTTTGTTGTTGCTGGAGTGTTGAGCTGAGGTGCGAACGTGGTGAGGATCAGGTTGCCTGTGCTCGGGGCGATGCGGTAAGTTACTCATCAGTAACAAGGGCCAATCTCGATTGCTGCCGGTGGTGGCCGCGGCGATGTTGGCGCGGAGATCCAGCAAAGGAACCAGCATGCCTCAGGCCAAGCCAGATACTAATAACCTCCCGTACGCAGACGGTGATTTCTATTCGTTTGAAGACCTGCTGACCGGAGCAGAGCGCGAAAAGCTCCACGCTGTCCGCGATTTCCTGGCTAAGGAAGTCAAACCGATTGCTGTGGACTACTGGAACCGTGCTGAGTTCCCCATGGAGTTGATTCCCAAGCTGGCGGAGGCGGATCTCATGAGCCCCGTCCGCCGTCAGGGATACTCCAGCGTGTTCGCAGGTTTGATGCACGCTGAATTTACCCGTGCGGATACCTCGATTGCCACCTTTATGGGCGTCCATGATGGCCTGTTCACGGGTTCCATCGAAGCGCTGGCATCCGAAGAGCAGAAGGCCGAATGGCTGCCGGACATTTATGCCATGAAGAAGATAGGCGCATTTGGCCTGACCGAACCCTTGGGTGGTTCCGATGTGGCCGGCGGCACGCGCACCACGGCGCAGAAGGACGGGGACACGTGGATTCTCAACGGCGCCAAGCGCTGGATTGGGAATGCGACGTTCTCTGACTGGGTAGTCATCTACGCCCGCGATGTTGCTGACAACCAGGTGAAGGCATTCCTGGTGGACACCAAAACGGAGGGCTATTCCGCCAGCAAGATCGAAAACAAAATTGCCCTGCGTAGTGTTCAGAACGCGGACATCGTCCTGGAAAATGTGGTGGTGCCGGATGAGTATAAGTTGGCCGGCGGCAACAGCTTCCGGGACACCAACAAGGTTCTGAAGGTAACCCGCCTGGCTGTGGCCTGGCAGGCGGTTGGCCAGCAGATGGCAGCCTTTGACGTAGCGCGTCGCTACGCCGTCGAGCGCGAACAGTTTGGTCGGCCGCTGGCTTCGTTCCAGCTGGTTCAGGATCAACTGGTGAAGATTCTAGGCAACACCGTTGCGTCGATGGGCATGATGGTTCGCCTGGCCCAGTTGGAAGATTTGGGCCAGGCAAAGGATGAGCAGTCCGCCCTGGCCAAGGCGTTCACCACGGCCCGTATGCGTGAAAGCGTGGCCATGGGTCGCAGCCTGCTAGGCGGCAACGGAATTGTTGCTGACTACGAAATGGCCAAGATCTTTGCCGATGCGGAAGCCATCTACTCATACGAGGGAACCTACGAAATCAACACTTTGGTTACTGGACGTGCCATCACAGGGATTTCGGCCATCGTCTAAGGTCGCCTGAGCGTCAATCGAGTTCCGTGGCACTGGCGCCGTTCGCCTTCGGGTGGCGTCACTGCTCTAAAGTCGGCAACAGTACAGACGGCCGCAAATCCAGGATGAACTGTAGCGGGTCCACGTAGACGTCGCTTGCGGAACCGGGCCGCACTCCCCAATGCAGGCAACTGTCAGGCCGGCAGTGCCCTAGCCCTGCTATGGTGCCGATCGGTTGACCGCGCCCCACTGAGGCGCCCACTTCCACCGTGGCAGCCACGGGCTCAAAGCTGCTCCGCACGCCATTGGCATGCGTGATAGTCAGCACAGGGCGGTCCACCACCGTGCCGGCGAAACTAACAACACCATCAGCCGGTGCATAAATGATTTGGCCGTCCTGGGTGGCCAGATCAATACCGCGGTGCCCGCTGAGCCACGGCTTGGGTGGCGCAGCGAAGGGGGTGACAACTGCAGGCCGGGGTTGAAGGGGCCATGCCCAGCCTGCAGCTGCCGGTCTTGGTCCCAGCACCGATGGGCCCGCAGCTACTGCAGTAACCGGGGCCCCCGCTAGAGGGCCGGGGCTGGCGCAGGCCTGTGTGCTTGTGCTTGAGGGCGCCAATGCGCCCAGCATTAGCACCAACACACCAAGCGCAGCCTGACGCCGTCGCATATTCATGAATCCACTCTCGGCCGCGGCGTACACCGAGTAAACGGAATCTCGGGCCTATGTGCGGATCGCGGCCGGTTATCTGCCCTGTGGAGGACGCGACTGCGGAACCGACCGTCAGAGCGACCTGCGGAAGCATGCGTGGAGATCACCTGTGGATGGCACGTCCGGAAGTAACCGCCAGCTGACGGAGCGGCGCCCACACGGTGCGCGGTGTAGTACCATAAAGGGAGCAGTTTGCTATATGCACGCTGACTACGCGTGCCCAAATCACCACGGTTGCTTTCTTGCCGCAGTGGTGGGTTACGCCCCTTTCGGTCTTACAGCGTTCTCTTTGGTCTCTTTCACTGGGAGTGTTGCGGGAGCAGGGGTGTATCGGGCACCAGGAGCTACTTCGCAGCACCGCTGACGCCCTAGGGTGGTTGGTGTTGCTGCGGGCAACGCTAATTAACCGACAATTTAACCTAGAAGGAGCGCCGGCATGCCCGTCGTAACTATGCGCCAGCTGCTTGACAGCGGCGTCCACTTTGGACACCAGACCCGTCGTTGGAACCCGAAGATGAAGCGATTCATTTTCACGGAGCGCAACGGCATCTACATCATTGACCTGCAGCAGTCACTGTCCTACATTGACCGCGCTTACGAGTTCGTCAAGGCCACTGTTGCCCACGGCGGAACCGTACTGTTCGTAGGTACCAAGAAGCAGGCTCAGGAAGCCATTGCTGAGCAGGCCACCCGCGTTGGCCAGCCGTACGTGAACCAGCGCTGGTTGGGCGGTATGCTCACCAACTTCCAGACCGTTTCCAAGCGTATTCAGCGCATGAAGGAACTCGAAGAAATCAACTTCGACGACGTTGCTTCCTCCGGTCACACCAAGAAGGAGCTGCTGCTCCTCAAGCGCGAACTGACCAAGCTGGAAACCAACCTTGGCGGTATCCGCAACCTGGTGAAGGCTCCTTCCGTTGTGTGGATCGTTGACACCAAGAAGG
>JABBNV010000028.1:9680-18138 GCA_019352125.1 Acidobacteriota bacterium
GGCCATCGACGAGGCCAAGAAGCTGAACATCCCGGTTGTTGCCATCCTGGACACCAACTGCGATCCCGATGAGGTCGACTTCCCGATTCCGGGTAACGACGACGCCATCCGCTCCGTGAACCTGTTGACTCGTGTTGTAGCTGACGCCGTTGCTGAGGGCTTGATTGCTCGTAACAACAAGGCCAGCGGCAACGAAGAGACCCCTGCTGAGCCGTTGGCTGAGTGGGAGCGCGAGTTGCTCGAGACCAAGGGCGAAGACGCCAAGGCTGAAGAAGCTCCTGCGGAAGCCAAGACTGAAGAAGCTCCTGTTGAGTCTCCGGCCGAAGTAGCCGCAGAAGTTGCAGCTCCGGTTGCAGAAGATGCAGCCACCGAGAAGTAATTCATTTTCGATTTCCCTCTGACTCGAGTATCCGAGTTGATGTAATGCTCAGGACGGCCGCCTACTACGGAAGCCGTCCTGAGCGTTGCTGGGGGAATGACTGCCAAAAGTAAAAATCTAAACTGAGGGGTTCACATGGCGAACTACACCGCTGCAGATATTAAAGCTCTCCGCGAGCGCACAGGCGCTGGCATGATGGACGTCAAGAAGGCTCTGGATGAGGCTAACGGCGATGCTGAAAAGGCTCTTGAGCTGATCCGTATCAAGGGCCTCAAGGGTGCCACCAAGCGTGAAGGCCGCTCCACAGCTGAGGGCCTCGTTGCTGCTACAGTCACCGACGGTGCTGGCGTCATGGTGGAAGTAAATTGCGAGACCGACTTCGTAGCCAAGGCTGCCCCGTTCATCGACTTCTCCAACAAGGTGCTGGCCGCCGCTGTTGAGTCCAAGGCCGCTGACGTTGACGCATTGCTGGCATTTGAGGTTGACGGCAAGCCGTTGTCCGAACTGCAGATCGAAGCTGGTGCACTGCTGGGCGAGAAGATTGCTGTTCGACGTGTTGCGCGCGTTGAAGGTGCCACGGTTGACGCTTACCTGCACAAGACGTCCAAGGACCTGCCTGCTCAGGTTGGCGTTCTGTTTGCTGTTGACGGAACCGGCGAAGCCGCTACCACCGCTGCACACGATGTTGCAGTGCACATTGCTGCTTATGCTCCCTCCTACCTGACGCGCGAGGATGTTCCCGCGGATCTGGTAGAAAATGAGCGTCGCATCGCTGACGAGACGGCACGCGCTGAAGGCAAGCCTGAGGCAGCGTTGACCAAGATCGTTGAAGGCCGTCTGACGGGTTTCTTCAAGGAAGGTGTTCTGGTAGACCAGGCCTTCGCGAAGGACGCCAAGAAGAGCGTTGCTCAGGTTCTGACGGAAGCCAACGTGACGGCCAAGGCTTTCGCTCGCTTCCGCGTCGGGGCCTAGTACTGGAGAAAGTAGCTAGTACCAGAGCAGTACATCAATCATTAACAGCTCGAGTCTGCTCTACCCGTAGCTGAGGTAATGTGTGAGGGGGTAGCCACCCATGGTGGCTGCCCCCTTTTCCACGCGCTCACTCAGGGCTACCGTGCCAGTTGGAAGGCGATATGACGACACTATCCACCGAAACCACCACCACCACCACTACTGACGGAACGCCGCGTCGCCGTCGCGTTCTCTTGAAGCTTTCCGGCGAAGTCTTTGGCGGCGGTTCGCTGGGCGTTGACCCGACGATTGTCCGCGGAATTGCGGATCAAATCGCCAAAACCGTAGGCACTGTTGAGGTTGCCATCGTAGTGGGCGGAGGTAACTTCTTCCGCGGCGCAGAACTTTCCCAGAGTGGCATGGACCGTTCCCGTGCTGACTACATGGGCATGCTCGGAACCGTAATGAACTGTCTGGCATTGCAGGACTTTTTGGAGCAGGCTGGCGTGGAAACCCGGGTTCAGAGCGCCATTGCCATGGGCCAGGTGGCTGAGGCATATATTCCTCGCCGCGCTATCCGTCACCTTGAAAAGGGGCGTGTAGTCATCTTTGGTGCCGGTGCGGGTCTCCCGTATTTTTCCACTGACACCGTGGCTGCCCAACGTGCGCTGGAAGTTCATGCGGATGAGGTTTTGATGGCCAAGAACGGGGTGGACGGCGTTTACACGGCGGATCCGCGCAAGGACCCGAGTGCGGAGCTGATCACCCATTTGAGCTATGACGAGGCGCTCCAACGTGATCTGCGTGTGATGGACCAGACGGCTATGAGCCTATGCCGCGACAACAAAGTCACCATGCGTGTCTTCGGTATGCAGGGTGATGGGCACGTCACGCGTGCCATCCTGGGCGAGGAATTGGGCACGCTGGTCACGGCCTAGGCGTCAGGGAATGGCTTCTTGAGGGCGCGACGACGGCGTCCCTCGCGTTAGGATGAACAGAAGCGATGAACACATAAGCACCGGGTGCGGGCGCCCGTCAGCCACGTCCGGGAACAAAAGAACTTAGGGAGCAACAGTGATTGACGAAACCTTGCTAGAGGCCGCTGAAAAGATGGACAAGGCCGTCGAGGTTGCCAAGGAGGATTTCTCCGCCGTGCGCACAGGCCGTGCCAACCCGGCGCTTTTTGCCAAGGTCATGGTGGAGTACTACGGTGCGCCTACGCCGTTGCAGCAGCTGGCATCCTTTGCGGTGCCGGAGGCTCGGACCCTGTTGATCACACCCTTTGACAAGGCGGCGCTGCGGGACATTGAACGTGCACTGAGTGACTCTGAGGTCGGCGCTAACCCGTCCAACGATGGCAACGTGATTCGAGTGATGATTCCCGAACTGACCGAGGAACGTCGCCGGGACTATGTCAAGATTGTTCGCACCAAGGGGGAAGACGCCAAGGTGTCCATTCGCAACGTTCGTCGTAAGGCCAAAGAAAACCTGGACAAGATCGTCAAGGATGGAGACGCCGGCGAAGACGAAGGTTCACGTGCCGAAAAGGAACTCGACGCCCTGACAAAGTCGCATACCGATTTGGTGGACGAGTTGCTTAAGCGCAAGGAATCTGAGCTGCTCGAGGTCTAATGAGCGCGAGCCAACCCCAGAGCTCCGAGTCGAAGCCGGAGCCTAAAGACACCGTGGGGAGCGCTGCAGGGGAGCCCGGAGGCGCGCAGGTCAGCTACCCCTCTCGGCGTGCGCGCCGGGAGGCAGAGGCTGCTGCGGCCGAAGCGCAGGTTCAGAACGCAGCTGCTGCGAAGGCTTCAGTCAAGGGGCAAGCGGGAAGTAAGCGAGTCGGTAATAGGCGGGCCCCGTCGGGTGCCCCCGTTCCTGTTCCCACCAACGAACGGCCGTCTGTTGCGCTGCCAGCTGCCGCGTTGTGGGGCAAGGACATTCCTACCTCACCGGACACGACAACGTCGACCTCTCTCGCTGGGAGCAATACGGAGCCGACTGCGACGCTACCGTTCCCCGATACGCATGTCCCGGTGCCGGCGGAAACTCCGCAGCTTACAGACGAATCAGCACCCGTGCTGGTTTCGCCCGATGTACCTTTTCCTGTAGCCGCCCTCGATGCACCAAATGTAAAGGTCACCCCTGGCGCAGCGCTGAAGTTGCGTGCCGGCAGAGACCTGCCTGCCGCCGTCGGCGTTGGGCTGGGTTTGCTGGCATTGGTGCTGTTTGGCTTACTGCTCTTACCCTTGGCGTTTCTAGCCATAGTCGTGGGGTTTGGTGTGGTCGGTGTGTGGGAAGTTAACCGAGCACTGGAGTTGCGGGGGATTGCCGTCCCCGTTATACCGGTCTTTATTGGAGCGGTGGCCATTCCCGTATCTGCATATTTCTCTGGTTCGGAGGGGTTGCTCTTTGCCTTTGCCGCCTCCGCTGCCACCGTATTGATTTACCGAACGTTGGATCCGGCAGAGGGCAGCGCCAGAAGTATCTTTGCTGGTGTATTTGTCTTGGCTTGGATCCCCTTCATGATCAGTTTCGCGCTAGTGGTGCTCCACGGATCCTTGGGTACCGGAGATGCTCCGCTGGCCGTTGGTCTGGCGCCTGGACGAGGCTCTCTGTTGGTGGCTGTGATGTTGTTGTTGGTAGTTGCCAACGATACGTTTGGGTACCTGGTGGGCGCCTTTCTGGGGAAGCACCCGATGGCCCCAAAAATCAGCCCGAAGAAGTCATGGGAAGGTTTTGCTGGTTCCATCGGCGGCGCCATAATTGTGGCCGTGCTCTGTGCCATCTTCCTGCTGCACCTGCCGTGGTGGATCGGGCTGATCCTGGCTGTGGGAATGGTTGCTGCGGCCACGGCTGGTGATCTGGCAGAATCTATGGTCAAGCGTGAGCTGGGCATCAAGGATATGGGTAATATCTTGCCCGGACATGGTGGAGTGATGGATCGTCTCGATTCGATTCTGTTCGGTTCGCCGATGGCTTTCCTACTCTTTGCCGTCATGGGGTTACTCCCCGGCTAACTTTCTTTGACGGCACCGTCGGTGCATTGAGGCTTTGGAGGCCCCCGGGGGGCGCTCAGGGACATAGACTATGGAAAGAATTTTTCGTCGCGGATCCAGCCGCGCAACGAATTGAATGCGTGAGGAACTCTAAGTGAGCGTTGACGAGCAGCAGAAACTACGTACCCCGTTTCCCCGGGTGGCCCGCAGTGCATTGGGCTACAACGTTAAGCAGGTTGATCAGTTTCTCAGCCGTGCGCGTGCCTTTTACACTGACGGCGAATCTGCACAGCGCCCGCTGGACAGTTCCGAAGTGCGTAGCACCGCCTTCGACGCTGCCAAGGGTGGCTACGCGCCGGCAGCCGTCGATGCCGCCCTGGACAGGCTGGAAGACGTGTTTGCCCAGCGCGAGCGGGATGCCCTGATAGCACGCGAAGGCGAGGACGCCTGGTTGATGAAGATCGGCAAGACCTCTGCGGTATTGCGTGCTAGGCTGCACCGCCCCGATGGGGATAGGTTTCGAGCGCCGCAGCGCCGTAGTCTGAGCTACGTCAAGGCAGACGTTGATGCCCTGTGTCACGAATTGATCGACTACTTTGAAAATGACAAGCCGTTGAGTGTTGATACGGTTCGCCGCGCGGTCTTTGGCTCTGCGAAGGGTCAAGAAGGCTACGAAGAGGGCCAGGTTGATGCTTTCCTGGACCGCGTCGTTGAGCTCATGGCCAGCATCGACTAATCAGCCTCGACTGGCCTGCATCGGCTAGCCCGCATTGACCCCGCGCTTGGTGAGCAGTGGTTCGATGCGAAACGGGATCAATTCGCCCATGGCCAGGGACGTATCCGTGCGTTCAACGCCGTCGCACGCCAGAATCTTTCCATTGATACGGAACAGATCCTCTGCGTCCAGACCCACTACGCGCACCAAAATATCCGCTTGGCCCGTTACCCCGTATGCCTCCAGTACCTCAGGAATGGCTGCGATATGCGACGCAATCTCCGCGAGCTTTTGTTGCTGAGCATGCACGGAGATAAAGGCCATCAGCCGGTAGCCCATGGCCGCTGGGTTGATCCTCCGTTCAAAGCTGAGGAACACTCCCCGGTGCTCTAGGGCCGCCATGCGCGCCTGAACTGTGTTGCGGGATAACCCAAGTTTTCCCGCCAGCGCCACCACCGTCTTGCGCGGATCTTTTGCCAGTGCTGTGAGAAGCCGAACGTCAGTGCCATCCAAGAGTTGCATAGTGCGCAACGCTAGCACGGTTCTGAGGGCCGAGATAGAGCATAATGCTCAATTTTCTGCCGACAGGTTGTGCCACATGAGTGACGTGAGTAGGGTCACTTTACATCTGGGCAACGACGCTCAGGAGTGAAAGTTCGCCGGAAGAAGCCACCAATTTCTTGGGCGAAATTTTCATAGCTAGGCAGCGATGGAAAGAGGCAACCGTGTCTGAACAGCATTCACTGCGCGACGGTGTCACGGGGGAGCCGTTGACACTGATCACTGCGGAAGGTCAACGTGTTGACAGTGACACGTTGGACCCATGGGTCAACGATGTTGGTGATTCTTTCCTTGCTGGCTTGTATGAAGACATGGTGGTGATTCGGCGCATTGATACCGAGGCCACCCACCTGCAGCGCCAGGGCGAGCTGGCCCTCTGGCCACCGTTGTTGGGCCAGGAAGCGGCCCAGATTGGCTCCGCGAGGGCACTAGCCCAGGACGACTTTGTATTTCCGAGTTACCGGGAAAACGGTGTGGCCTATTGCCGCGGGGTGAACCTCACCGATCTGATCCGCGTTTGGCGCGGAAATGCGTCCTCCGGCTGGGATCCCTACCAAGTCAACGTCGCCACGCCGCAGGTCATCATTGGAGCGCAGACTTTGCACGCTACCGGCTACGCCATGGGGCTCGTCAATGACGGGGCATCCAGCGCAACCATCACCTACTTTGGGGATGGCGCCACCAGCCAAGGCGATGTCAATGAAGCCATGGTGTTCGCAGCGAGTTTCTGTTTGCCGGTGGTTTTCTTCTGCCAAAACAACCACTGGGCTATTTCCGAGCCCGTGGGGCTGCAATCCCAGGTTCCCTTGGCCGGCAGGGCTCCCGGATTCGGTATCCCGGCGTTGCGTGTGGACGGCAATGACGTCCTAGCCGTCCTGGCAGCCACCCGGATTGCGCTGGACCGCGCATGCTCCGGTGGTGGGCCCACCTTCATCGAGGCCGTGACCTACCGGATGGGGCCGCACACGACCGCCGATGATCCCACCAGATACCGAGACGCTAATGAGCTTGAAGATTGGAAGGCCAAGGATCCGATCAGCCGATTGGCTGCGCTGTTGAACAGCCATGGCATGGATATGGAAAAGCTTGACGCGGACGTTGCAGCCAAGGCTGACGCCGTCGCCAGTGACTTGCGCTCCGGCTGCATCAACCTCCCAGACCCGGAGCCCTTGGACGTCTTGCCAACGTTTTCGCTTCGGATAGCTCCTGGTTGAGCCGACAACGAGATAACTATGCGCGGTATTTGGGCGGCTTTGCCGACGCCGGCGCGAAAGGCGGTGCCTAAATGACCGTCATGACTTTTGGGCGTGCCATCAATGCAGGCCTTCGCAAAGCAATGGATCAGGATCCCAAAGTGGTGCTCATGGGGGAGGACATCGGCAAACTCGGTGGCGTTTTCCGTATCACTGACGGCTTGCAGAAGGACTTCGGAGCGCACCGCGTTATCGATACTCCGCTGGCCGAATCCGGAATCATGGGAACAGCTGTTGGGCTGGCGTACCGTGGCTACCGGCCCGTGGTGGAGATTCAGTTTGACGGCTTTATCTACCCGGCCTTCGACCAAATTGTTTGTCAGGTTGCCAAGCTGCACTACCGCACCCAGGGCAACGTCAAGATGCCGATCACTATTCGCGTACCCTTTGGCGGCGGCATCGGTTCGCCAGAGCACCATTCGGAGTCACCGGAAGCGTACTTCACCCATACCTCGGGTCTGCGGGTGGTTAGTGTTTCCAATCCGCAGGATGCCTACACCATGATCCAACAGGCCATTGCCTCGGATGATCCGGTGCTCTACTTTGAGCCCAAGCGGCGGTACCACACCAAGGGTGAAGTGGATGAAGCCGCTGATCTGTCTCAGGCGCCAGCTGTGGGGGCCGCATCCGTGGTTACGCAAGGTTCGGACGTCACGCTCGTCACCTACGGGCCGCTGGTTTCCACCGCGCGGGACGTTGCCATAGCTGCGTCCGACGACGGCGTCAGCGTCGAGGTGATCGACTTGCGTTCGCTTTCACCCATCGATTTTGAACCGTTGGAAGCGTCTGTTCGGAAGACCGGCAGACTGGTGATCACCCACGAGGCCGCACAGTTTGGCGGCTTGGGCGCCGAGATTGCCGCCAGCATTACCGAACGGTGCTTCAACTACTTGGAGGCCGCACCCGTGCGAGTCACCGGATTCGACATTCCGTACCCGCCCTCAAAATTCGAATCACATCACTTGCCTGACCTGGATCGGATCATGGACGGCATTGACCGTGCCATGGGCCGCCCCAACTCACTGAGCGCTCTGGAGGGCAAATAATGATCAAGGAATTCAAACTCCCTGACCTGGGCGAGGGTCTCACAGAGTCCGAGATTCTGGACTGGAAAGTCTCCGTGGGGGACTCCGTGACGTTGAATCAGACCATCGCTGAGGTGGAGACCGCTAAGGCCGTCGTAGAGTTGCCCAGTCCGTACGCCGGTGTGGTTACCGCCATTCACTTTGCGCCCGGGGCCACTGTGGAGGTGGGCGTGCCGATCATCGCCTTTGACCTCGGTGATACTGGTGCGTCCGCTTCTGGTGAGGCGGATGCTGCTGAGCCTGCTGCTCAGCGGGTGCCTACTTTGGTGGGGTACGGTGCGGAAGTGGAGAAGGGTGGCCGGCCAACTCGGCGTGCCCGGATTTCTACACGCTCAAGTCACGGCGCCAACCCGGTAGTCGAGCCTGTCGAGACCCGGCCTGCTGAGCTTGGACTGCCGCAGGCTCCATCAACCGAGCGGCCGCGCTCCACGCCTCCTGTCCGCAAGTTGGCGAAAGATCTGGGGGTTGACCTGACGATGCTCACTGGCACGGGTGTGGGCGGGCTCATTGTGCGCGAT
>JABBNV010000325.1 GCA_019352125.1 Acidobacteriota bacterium
GGTGCCATTGTGGGCTTGGTGCTGGGCCTGGTGAACTCGTTCAAGCGCGAGCCGTCTCCGGTGCTGATCATGCTCTACGCAGTCTTCGAGGGCGTGTTCTTGGGTGGCCTGTCCGGCATGCTGGAAAGCGCCTTTCCCGGCATCGTGATCCAGGCCGTGCTCGGCTCGCTCTCCGTCTTTGCCGTGACTCTTTTCCTTTTCAAGTCCGGCAAACTGCGGGTTACGCCCAAGGCAACGCGCATATTTATCATCGCTATCTCCGGGTACGCGCTGTTCTCTCTGCTGAACTTTGGCTTGATGGTTTTCAACGTCACGGATCAGCCGTGGGGCATTCGCAGCATGAACATCCCCGGAACGAATATTCCGTTTGGCGTGGTCCTGGGCCTCCTGGCTGTGGGGCTTGCTGCCTTCTCGCTGGTGATGGACTTCGATTCCATCCAGCAAGGGGTGCAGAACGGTGCACCGGCCAAGTACGCCTGGACGGCAGCCTTCGGCCTGACGGTCACGCTGGTCTGGCTCTACGTAGAGATCCTGCGCCTGTTGGCCATCCTTCGCGGGAATGACTAGTTAGCTAGCGGTTTCACGAAAAAGTCCCCGGTACCGTCTTCGAAAGAAGGAGGCACCGGGGACTTTTGTTTTAAGACTCAGCGAATCTTAAGCGAGGCGCCGTGCTCCCGGCCCCGGCGTCACTGTGAAGATATCCGGTGCCGTGTAGCCAGCGTGCGCGAAGGCATCGACGACGGCGGCACGGACGCCGGCTTCGGCGTCTAGGGGAATGAGGGCGATGGCTGAGCCGCCGAACCCGCCGCCAGTCATCCGGGCGCCCAGGGCGCCGTGAGCCAGGGAGGTGTCCACAGCCAGGTCCAGCTCCGGGCAGGAGATCTCGAAGTCATCCCGCATGGATGCGTGGCTGGCCGTCAGGAGTTCTCCGATGGTCAGTGGTCCACCGGTTTCCAGCGCAGCCATCGTGTCTAGTACGCGTTGGTTTTCGGTAATGATGTGCCGCACGCGGTGGAACGTCTCCGTGTCCAGCAGCCCGCTGAGTTCCGGCAAGTCCTGCGCCGTCAGCTCGCGGAGGGATGAAACGCCTGCTACCTCCGCACCCAGCTCGCATGATGCCCTGCGCGCTGCGTAGCCGCCTGTTGCATGCGTATGGGAGACTCGGGTGTCGATGACCAACATGGCCAGCGAATCCGCTGCTAGATCTAGCGGCACGGGGCGTGACTCGCGGCTGCGGCAATCCAAGAACACTGCGTGACCATCCGTGGCCAGCAGTGATGCGGATTGATCAAGGATGCCGGTGGGTGCGCCCACTACCTCGTTCTCAGCGCGTTGGCCCACCAGTACTAGTTCTTCCGGGCTCAGGCCGATGTTCAGTAGTTCGTTCAAGGCCACGGCTACGGCGCACTCAATCGCTGCTGAGGAGGAGAGCCCAGCACCCAGGGGTACATCTGAGGCAAGGTAGAGGTCAAAGCCGGGAACGTGATGCCCCTGTTGCTCCAATACCCACACCACACCCAGCGGGTAGGCCGTCCAGCCGTGCAACGTTTCGGGGTCAAGCGCGGCCAGGTCAACAGTGACCACGCCCTGATCCCCATGGCTGGAAACTAGTGAGGCGGAGCGGTCATCGCGCAGCCTGATGGCCACCGTGGCGGTGCGGTCAATGGCAAAGGGCAGCACATAGCCCTGGTTGTAATCCGTGTGCTCGCCAATGAGGTTAACGCGCCCCGGCGCTGTGAAAACGCCATCCGGGGAGGAAGAAAACACTTCCGTAAAGGCGGACTGAACTGCTTGTGTGGTGCTCATGGGTTCTCCGTTGTTGCTACTGAATTGTTGCTGCTGGTGAATCGCCAGCAGCGCGCAGGGCCTGGGCAATCTGTTCGGGGGTGGTGTCATTGATGAAGGCGCCCATGGCGGCTTCCGAGCCCGCTAGGAATTTCAACTTGTCTGCGGCGCGTTTCGGGGAGGTGACTTGGAGATGGAAACGGGATATGGGCCGCAAGGTGCGGTCCAGCGGGGCCTGATGCCACGCGGAGATGTACGGCATGGGGGTTTCGTAGAGCGCATCAAGCCTGCCCAGCAGGTTCAAGTACATAAGCGAGAGCTCGTCGCGCTCCGCGTCATTAAGCTCCGCAAAATCAGCCACGGCACGGTGCGGTACCAAATGCGCCTCGATGGGCCAATGGGCGGCAAACGGTACATAGACGCTGAAGTGTTTACCCTCCGCCACCATGCGTTGGCCGTTGCTTCGCTCGCCATCCAGAATGTGCGCGGCAAGGGTCTCGCCCGGGTGTTGCTGTGCGTACGCCAAGGCGGCCTGTGCCATCACTGCTGAGCGTGGGGGGATGTAGGAGTACGCATAGATCTGCCCGTGCGGGTGGTGCAGCGTGACGCCAATATCCTGCCCGCGATTCTCAAAAGGGAACACCTGCGCGATACCGGGGAGTGAGCTCAGGGCTTCGGTGCGGTGGGCCCACGCGTCAATAACGGTGCGCGCCCGTTCCGGCGTCAACGCAGCGAAGGAGCCGGTGTGCTCCGGGGTGAAGGCCACCACTTCGCAACGGCCAAAGGCTGGTGCCCGGGTGCCCCATTCCGCAGTCGCGGGGAGATGCCCCACGGCCGGGCCCAACGACGGGAAGCGGTTTTCAAACACGGCGACGTCGTAGCTTGCGGAGGGAATCTCTGAGAGATTGTCCGGGGTGCTCGGGCAAAGTGGGCAGGCGTTGGCCGGCGGAAGGTACGTGCGCGTCTGGCGGTGCGCAGCCACTGCCACAAAGTCCCCGGTGAGCGCGTCGAAGCGTACCTCACCAGCGTCCGT
>JABBNV010000326.1 GCA_019352125.1 Acidobacteriota bacterium
GTGGTCTTTGAGAACGTGGACTTTAGCTACAAGGCAGATGAACCGCTCATCCAGGGGCTGTCACTGGAGGCCTTGCCTGGTCAGACCGTAGCGATTGTGGGCCCCACCGGGGCAGGGAAAACCACGCTCGTCAATCTGCTGATGCGGTTCTATGAAATTGACTCTGGCCGCATCTCGATTGACGGCGTCAACACTGCCCAGGTTCCCCGGGACGAGCTTCGTCAACGATTCGGGCTGGTGCTTCAAGACGCGTGGCTCTTTGGCGGCACCATTCGAGAGAATCTTGCCTACGGGCGCTCCGGTGCCACCGAAGAAGAAATCATTGAGGCTGCCGAAGCCACCTACGTAGATCATTTTGTGCGGGCACTGCCGGACGGTTATGACACTGTCCTCAGCGACGATGCCAGCGGCCTGAGCCAGGGGCAACGTCAGCTGATGACGATTGCCAGAGCCTGGCTGGCCAACCCGAGCATCCTGATTCTGGATGAGGCCACCAGCAATGTGGATACGCGCACGGAGGTGTTGATCCGGGCTGCCATGAATCGACTGCGTGAGGCTAGAACCAGCTTTGTCATTGCCCACAGATTGTCCACTATTCGCGATGCAGATCTGATTCTGGTCCTGGATCGTGGCCGAATTGTGGAACAAGGGCGGCACGAAGAGTTGTTGGCAGCCGGTGGTTTCTACCATGATCTATATATGTCCCAATTTGCAGAGCCACTTCTAGCCGACGATGAAACGGTGGCCACCTCATGACGCCGCCACGGGCAGGTCACCCACTAGGTTCGTGGAACATCAACACGGAGTCCACCGTGCCGCCGTTTGAGCAGCTGCGCCTGTACATTGCGGACAGAATTTCCACCGGCAAATTACCTGTGGGTACCAGGTTACCGTCCGTCCGGGCACTAGCGGTGGACTTGGGTATCTCCGCCAACACTGTGGCACGGGCCTACCGTGAGCTGGAAGCTGCCGGTATTCTCACCACTGGCGGGAGAGCCGGCACCGTGGTGTCTGCCAGCCAGCATGATGGGATTGCAGCCGCCGCGGCAGCCGCCGCGGCGTATGTGGCTAGTGTCAGTGCCCAAGGTGTTTCGGCGAATGACGCGATTGATCTGGTGCGGGCTGCTCTCGCTGCCCGGAAAATCGGCTAGCTCGCCCTCATCTTCGCTTCGAAGAAATTTTCGACTAGGATAGTCTCTGTGTCTACTGCATCTTCTGCCGCACGCAAATCTGACCAAGCGGCCGTCACTCGGCCTGACCTGTCGCGTTTGGTGGTGAAGGGCGCGCGAGAACATAATCTTCGCAATGTGGATCTGGATCTGCCTCGCGATGCGATGATCGTCTTTACCGGTCTCTCTGGCTCTGGCAAGTCATCGCTGGCGTTCGATACGATTTTTGCCGAGGGGCAGCGGCGTTACGTTGAGTCCCTGTCCGCCTATGCGCGTCAGTTTTTGGGACAGGTGGACAAACCGGATGTGGATTTCATTGAGGGCCTGAGCCCCGCTGTTTCCATTGATCAGAAATCAACGAGCAAGAACCCTCGCTCCACCGTGGGTACCATCACCGAAATATATGACTACATGCGCTTGCTTTGGGCGCGCGTGGGCCGCCCGCATTGCCCCATCTGCGGTGAGCCTGTGACGAAGCAGACGCCGCAGCAGATTGTGGATCAGCTCCTGGAGATGCCGGAGTCCACACGATTCCAAGTACTGGCCCCAGTGGTGCGGGCTCGCAAGGGCGAGTTTGTTGACCTGTTCCGGGAGCTCGCGGCCAAGGGGTATTCCCGCGCCAAGGTAGACGGCAACCCGATTCAGCTCTCGGAACCGCCTAAATTGGGCAAGCAGTACAAGCACACCATTGAGGTAGTGGTGGACCGTCTAGTGGTCAAGGAAGGCATTTCGCAGCGTCTTACGGACTCGGTGGAGACGGCCCTGGGCCTGGCCGAGGGGCGAATTCTGGCCGAGTTGGTGGATTTGGACGAGGACGACGACGGCCGGATCCGCGCGTTTTCGGAGAACCTCGCCTGCCCCAATGAGCACCCGCTGGCTATTGACGAAATCGAGCCGCGATCATTCTCCTTCAACAATCCTTTTGGTGCCTGCCCAGCGTGTAGCGGGATTGGAACCAAGCTTGAAGTAGATGAAGAATTGGTAGTACCGAACCCGCAGCTATCCCTACGGGAGGGCGCCATCGCGCCTTGGTCACTCGGGACAGCCACTACCGAGTACTGGAACAGGCTGCTGGAAGGCCTGAGTGACGAGGTGGGCTTCTCCATGGACGTTGCGTGGGAGAAGCTCAGCGACGAGGCTCGGCAAACCATTCTGCATGGCAAGGACCATAAAGTTGTGGTGCAATACCGAAACCGCTTTGGCCGTGAGCGCAAGTACAGCACGGGCTTTGAGGGCGCAGTGCAGTACATCCATCGCAAGCACCTTGAGACTGAATCTGATTTCGCTCGCGACCGATACGAAGAGTACATGCGGCAGATTCCCTGCCCGGCGTGTAACGGCGCCAGGCTAAACCCAGCGTCACTGTCCGTGCTCATCAACGGCCACTCGATCGCTGCCGTGTCCGCGATGCCTATGCGGGAATGTGCAGAATTCTTGAACACATTGACGCTCACCGGCAGGGAGAGCCAAATTGCCTCTCAGGTGCTGAAGGAAATCCAGGCACGGCTCAAGTTCCTGCTGGACGTAGGCCTGGACTACCTTAATCTGGAACGCGCCTCCGCCACCCTCTCCGGTGGTGAGGCACAGCGTATCCGTCTGGCAACGCAAATTGGCTCCGGTCTGGTGGGCGTGCTCTACGTCCT
>JABBNV010000327.1:0-637 GCA_019352125.1 Acidobacteriota bacterium
TTATGCACTTGTATCGACGGACGGGCAGAGCGTGGCGGCGCAGGTCGCCCTGCTACGGAAGGCCGGAGCCGCCAAGGTGTTCCGCGAGACGGCAAGCGGCGCCAGGTTGGCCGAGTTCGAGCGGGAGCTGATCCGCGCCCGGACAGGCGAGGGCCGCCGGCGGGCCGTTGCGCGGGGGGTGAAGATGGGCCGCAAGCCGAAGCTCACCCCGCAGCAGATGCAGGAGGCGATCAGGCGTCGGGATCGGGGCGAGGAGACCTTGCGGGAGATCGCGCGCAGCTACAATGTCAGCCACAGCACGATTTCGAGACTCCAACCCCAGGTTGCGCCATGAGGAAGGTTGAATACGTGCAATCCGACATGAACGAACTGCTGGCCTTCGAACCAGCGGTAAAAGGAAAAAAGTCACCAAATAGCAAGCCCGTATCGCGGCAGGCAAATCTGGGCCAGTTCATGACACCGTCCAGCATAGCGCGATTCATGTGCGGGCTTTTTTCGCCATCGATGCCATCAAAGGTGCGACTCATCGAAGCAGGAGCAGGACGCGCGGCGCTTACCCGCGCGTTTGTCGAACGCTGGGTGCCATATATAGCTGAAGGCCTGGAGGTTCACGCGTACGAATACGACGAAACGGTCA
>JABBNV010000327.1:647-2086 GCA_019352125.1 Acidobacteriota bacterium
CGAGAAGATCGGCGGGGTTTCAACCAGGATTTTTAGCGGTGATTTCATCGAGGTTGCAGTCACCATGATCCGCCTTCATCGTGGCCCCCGCTATAGCCACGCGATCCTGAATCCGCCGTACAAAAAAATCAACAACGATTCCAAGCATAGACAATGGTTGCGGGCAGTGGGTCTCGAAACCGTCAATCTATACACGAGATTTCTTGCCCTGGTGATCGAACTACTAGAGCCAGGTGGCCAAGCGGTTGCGATTATACCAAGGAGTTTTTGCAACGGACCTTACTACAAGCCATTTCGCGCGTTCATGGCAGCGCGTTCTGCGATCCGGCACATTCACCTGTTTGAGTCGCGAAGCAAAGCGTTTAAGGCCGACGACGTGCTGCAGGAAAACGTGATTATTCGTTTGGAGCGCGACGCCCCGCAGGGCGATGTGGCGATATCAACAAGCACCGACGACACGTTTTCGGATTACACCATGCGGATTTGTCCCTTTAACCAGATCGTCCTTGACGACGATCCCGAGAAATTCATTCACATACCAACCGCAGGCATGGAAGCAGACGCCGAGAACCTTGGCGTTTTCCGTGCCGGGCTAAGCGATCTGGGGATCGAGGTATCGACCGGGCCGGTTGTCGATTTTCGGCTCCGCGATTGGCTATGCCAAATGCCGGAAAGTGACACGGTACCCTTGCTGTATTCGGGGCACTTCTCTGCCGCAGGTGTGGCATGGCCGATACCAACGCTGAAAAAACCAAACGCAATCAAGCGAAATTCTGACACTGAAAAATGGCTCTACCCCAACGGATTTTATGCAGTCGTCCGCCGATTTTCCTCGAAGGAGGAGAAGCGCCGCCTTGTGGCGAGCGTTGTTGACCCGGGGGCGTTGCCCGGCGAGGTGCTGGGATTTGAAAATCATCTCAATGTCTTTCACCAAGGGCGGCAGCCATTGCCGGAACTCGTGGCACGCGGCCTCTCGGTCTTTCTGAACGGCACTGGCGCAGATCGATTGTTCAGGCAGTTCAACGGCCATACACAGGTCAACGCTACAGACCTGCGCCAAATGAAATACCCTGACCGGAACACACTCATAAGCCTTGGGAAGTGGTCAAAGAAGAACCCGATTGCAACACAAGAGATTATTGACCAGACTATTAGAGCCCACGCATGACGCACCAGCTTATTGAATCCGCCATAGACATATTGAGGCAGCTAGGGTTCCCACGCGCGCAGCTAAACGAGCGGTCGGGCCTTGCCTTGCTGGCTGTTCTCGACATGATCCCGACCAAAGATTGGAAGGCTGCAAGCAATCCATTGATGGGCATCACGCCAATCATGGATTGGATCGCGCAGCATTACGGCAAGAAATACGCACCCAATACGCGGGAGACGGTGCGTCGCCGGACGATGCACCAGTTCATGCAAGCGGGCTTGGTCCTCTA
>JABBNV010000327.1:2096-2801 GCA_019352125.1 Acidobacteriota bacterium
CCTCTACAATCCCGATGACCCGCTGCGCCCGGTGAACAGCCCGCGTGCGGTCTATCAGGTCAGTCCCGAAGCCCTAGCTCTCATGCGCGCTTTCGAAACGCCGCAGTGGAATGTGCAGCTTGCGGCTTACATGAGTGAGCAGCAGAGCTTGGCGGCGCGCTATGCAAACGCTCGGGATTTGCAGCGAGTGCCGGTGACGATTGCCGAGGGCCATGTGATCCACATCAGCCCTGGCGAACATAGTCTTTTAATCAAGGCCATCATCGAAGAATTTGCGGAACGCTTCGTGCCCGGAGGGAAGCTCGTCTATGCGGGCGATACCGGCGAGAAGATGGGATACTTTGATCGCCGCCTATTAGAAAGCCTTGGCGTGCGGCTTAATAGCCACGGCAAAATGCCTGATGTCGTGCTCTATTGTCCCGACAGACATTGGCTGTTGCTCGTTGAGTCCGTCACCAGCCATGGACCGGTTGATGGCAAGCGGCACGAGGAACTGATGATACTCTTTGGCGGCTCCGAGGCGGGCTTGGTTTATGTGACCGTGTTTCCGTCGCGCGCTGTCATGGCCCGCTACCTTTCTGAAATCGCATGGGAAACCGAGGTCTGGGTTGCTGACGCTCCGAGCCACCTCATTCACTTTGACGGTGTTCGGTTTCTCGGCCCTTATCCGGCACGTCGAACGCAGTAGAGGGCACAGCGTCGGTT
>JABBNV010000029.1:0-7118 GCA_019352125.1 Acidobacteriota bacterium
CACGCCACCGCAGACATCTGCAAATGCCTGCTCAAAAGCGTCTTTGAAACCACGTGCGCGCAGCCGGAAATCGTCCTCGCTCATCACAAACAGCGGTGTGCCAAACTGCTCCGCCAGCTCATTGACGCCAATGCCGGAGACACTCAATTGCTCCGAGTTGGTCGCGGAGCCACGCACAACGTCGTGCGACCAGAGCTTGGGGGTCAGTTCATTCAGATCCGCCGGGACAGCCAACCAGTCCGGGGCTAGCACGGAACCTTCGGGGGCGTTGTGTTGCATCAACTACATCCGATCCGGCGCAGAAACGCCCAGCAGGTCCAACCCATTCGCCAGCACCTGGCCGGTGGCATCATTGAGCCACAAGCGGGTGCGGTTCACATCAGTGATGGGTTCTTCACCCTGAGGCGTCACCCGGCATGCGTCATACCAGCGGTGGTATGAGCCGGCAATGACTTCCAGATGGCGGGCCACCCGGTGCGGCTCCCGGAACTTCGCTGCGTCAGCCACTACGGTGGGGAAGGCTCCCAGTTGAGCCAACAGCTCAGACTCGGTGGCGTGGCTCAACAAAGATGCATCAAAGGCAGAGCGGTCCACCCCGGCTGCTTCCGCGTTACGATCCACAGCCTTGGTCCGGGCGTGCGCATATTGCACGTAGAACACCGGGTTCTCGTTGGACTTCTTCGTCAACACATCCAAGTCGATGTCAATGTTTGAGTCCGAGGAGAACCGGGAGAGCGAGTACCGCGCTGCGTCGGTGCCCACCTGGTCCACCAGATCCTCCATGGTGACCACGGTTCCAGCACGCTTGCTCATCCGCACAGGCTTCCCGTCCTTGACCAGGTTCACCATTTGCCCAATGAGGACCTCAATCATGGCCGGGTCATGCCCCAGGCCTGCCGCTCCAGCTTTGAGCCGGGCCACGTATCCATGATGGTCAGCACCCAGCATGGTGATGCTCAGGTCAAAGCCGCGGTCGCGCTTGTTGGAGAAGTAAGCAATATCCCCTGCAATATAGGCGGCGTTGCCGTCGCTCTTAATAACTACGCGGTCCTTGTCATCACCAAAATCGGTGGATTTGAGCCACCAGGCTCCGTCGTGAAAATACAGGTGCCCGGACTTCTTCAGGCGCTCCAAGAGCCCATTGACTGCGCCATCTTTGTGCAGGGAATCCTCGTGGAAATAGACGTCAAAGTCCACGTTGAAATCGTGCAAGGACTTCTTGATGTCCGCAAACATGAGGTCAACGCCCACAGCACGGAACCGTTCTTGAGCCTGCTCTTCATCGAGCTCCAGAATCCCGGGCTCAATGGCCAGGACCCTGTCCTTGATTTCCGCGATGTAATCTCCGCCGTAGCCATCCTCCGGTGCAGCCTCACCGCGAGCGCTGGCTAGCAGTGACCGGGCAAAGCGATCAATCTGGTTGCCGTGATCGTTGAAGTAATACTCGCGGGTTACCTCCGCGCCCTGAGCCTGAAAAATGCGGGCCAGAGAATCCCCGACGGCGGCCCATCGAGTGCCGCCCAAGTGGATGGGACCGGTGGGGTTGGCCGAAACAAACTCCAGGTTGATCTTGCTGCCAGCCATGGAATCGTTGCGGCCAAATGTTGAGCCAGCTTCCACGATGGCCTTGGCCAACGCTCCAGCTGCAGCCGTATCCACGGTGATGTTCAAGAATCCGGGACCGGCAATATCCACCTTGGCGACGCCGTCGATCTTTGCCAATCTGGCTGCCAGAATTTCGGCCACAGCGCGCGGCGCTAACCCGGTGGGCTTGGCCAGCTGGAGGGCAACGCTGGTGGCCCAATCACCATGTTCACGGCTCTTCGGCCGCTCCACTCGCACGTTTGCGGGGACCTTGTCCGCAGGGACAGTGAGCTCACCGGCGTCGACGGCTTGATGGAGGGAGGCAGAAATGGCAGCGGATAGTTCTTCAGGAGTCACCTACCAAGCATAAGGTGGCATCCCCAACCCGCCCCAACTGGGCGAAGTGGTTACGTCAGTGGCGCAGCCCGCTCGTCTTCGAGGAATCGAGGCTTGGCAATAAACCAAGCACCACCGGCCAGGAAGATCAGCGTGGCAAAGAGGAAACAGAAGGGAACCAGCCAGCCGCCAGTATTCTGATGCAAAATCCCGAACAATAGCGGCCCAGCGCAGGCCAGGGCATACCCCACACCCTGGCTGAATCCGGACAGCGCACCGGCACCCACCTTGGTTCGGGTGCGCAGATTGATCAAAAGCAGCGACAACGGGAAAGTGCCCGGGCCCAAGCCAGCCAGCGTTACCCACAGCCAGGTTCCGTGCGAAGGCACCAGCAGCAATCCCAGATACCCGGCAATAAAACAACCAACGAAGATCAACACCAGCGGGTAGGGGTTGCGCATCCTTGACGCAATAACCGGCACCAACAGGCTGGCCGGCAAGCCCAACGCAGCAAACAAAGCCAGCATGCTGCCCGCAGCGCCTCGATCCAGCCCAGCATCAGTCAAGATAGTGGGCAGCCACGCGAACATGGAATACGTGTTCAGCGAGGTGCAGCCAAACATAAAGGTGAGACCCAACGCCATTTTGGAGGTCCATGGCCGGACCTTGGGGGTGACTTGACCAAGCACGACGACGGCGTCAGGCTGCGCACCGGTTGCCCCAACAGCGGCTACCGCAGGAAGTGGGTGAGGTTTGATCATCACCGCAAGCCACGGCAGCACAGCCAGGACATTGGCGCCCGCCCACATACCTACCGCCCACTGCCAGCCAAGAGCGTTCCCCACCGGCACGGCAAACTGCGCAGGTATTGCCGTTCCGAGGGACAACATCGTCACGTAGATGGCGGTGAGCAGCCCAACTCTGTCTGGGAAGTGATGCTTGACCAGCGGCGGCAGCAAGACGTTGCCAGCACCCAATCCAGCCAGCGACACCACTGTAAGAATGAGGAATACGGGCGTATTCGGTGAGAAAACACGGCCTACCTGGCCAGCCACTGCAATGCCCATGGCAATGACCGTGAGCCGTTCCAGACTGGCCCAGCGGATAACGTACGGCGTCAAGAATCCAAAAATCGCAAAGGCCGCCGTGGGGAGCATGCCTAAAATGCCGATGGTGGCAGGCGTCAGCGGCAGGTCCGCGTTAATGCTGTCCGTCAGCGGTGGCACCACTGTTACCGCAGTACGCAGCGTGAAAGCCACCAGCAGGATTCCTACCAGCACCAGTATTCGGCCACGCCACACTGTCTTGTTCGCCACCTTGGGTACGTTACAGCCGTCGGGCCGTATTGGACGGACTTTCGGGTAAATATGACCGGTTGATTTCGTGACAACACTCGAGGATCCTCCCCGATGAGGTGGATAGCCGGGTGCACTCGATTAACACCCACCGGCGCACTTCCTGCTAAGCTCTTTGAGTTCCCTTTTGGTGATGCACTTAGTCACCTTGCCCTCGTAGCTCAGGGGATAGAGCGGTTGCCTCCGGAGCAACAGGCCGTAGGTTCGAATCCTATCGAGGGCACTTTGTGCAGTACACAGCGTCACATATGCATCGAGATGACAGTTGGTGGTGATTCCGCCGCGTGAAACACCACCAACTGCTATCTCGGCAGTCAAAGGACTGCAACGCTGGCCGCATAGACTAGTACCAGCCATGACGTTGACAATCCACTACCCGCCCGAGCTCCCGGTCTCTGAACGCCGTGTTGAGCTCCTGGCCACCATCGCAGCCAACCAAGTCACCATCATCGCGGGTGAAACCGGATCCGGTAAGACGACGCAGATCCCCAAGATGTGTCTGGAGCTGGGCCTCGGAGACAAGGGTCTGATTGGCCATACGCAACCGCGCCGGCTGGCCGCGCGCACCGTCGCAGAGCGAATTGCCAGCGAGCTCGACGTTGAACTTGGCCAAGAGGTGGGCTACCAGGTGCGCTTTACGGGGCATGTGGGGCCGGCTACCAAGGTCAAACTCATGACAGACGGCATCCTGCTGGCGGAGATTCAGCGGGACAAGTTGCTGCGTAAATATTCAGCAATCATCATCGATGAGGCCCACGAGCGCAGCCTCAATATCGACTTCATTCTGGGTTACCTCAAGCAGGTGCTGCCACAGCGCCCGGACCTCAAGGTGATCATCACCTCCGCAACTATTGACCCGCAGCGCTTTGCCGAGCACTTCGCCTCCGACGCCGGGCCAGCACCGATTGTGGAGGTCTCCGGACGCACCTACCCAGTGGAGCTGAGGTACCGACCGTTGCCCATCGAGGCCAGCGAGGACGACGACGGCACGGACGTTCCAGAGGACGATCGGGACCCGCTGGACGCGGTGTGCGATGCCGTGGATGAGCTGGCTCGAGAAGCTCCAGGCGACGTGCTGATTTTCTTCTCCGGCGAGCGGGAAATTCGCGACGCCACGGATGCCCTGCGGGCCAGAGCACAGACCAACCCACGATTGAAAGACACCGAGATTCTGCCGCTGTTTGCCCGGCTCTCCCTGGCCGAACAGCATGCAGTCTTCACCACCGGCAGCAGGCGCCGCATTGTGCTGGCCACCAACGTGGCAGAAACCTCGCTGACGGTGCCCGGCATCAAGTACGTCATTGACACCGGCACGGCCCGCATCTCCCGCTACTCACACCGCACCAAGGTGCAGCGACTGCCCATTGAGCGTATTTCGCAAGCGTCCGCGAACCAACGCTCAGGGCGTTGCGGGCGCGTATCCGACGGCATCTGCATACGGCTGTATTCCGAGGAGGACTTCAACTCACGGCGCGAGTTCACGGATCCGGAAATCTTACGCACCAATTTGGCCGCGGTCATTTTGCAGATGACAGCCATGGGCGTGGCCCGCTCTCCCAAGGACGTGGAGGCTTTTCCCTTCGTTGAGCCGCCGGAATCCCGGGCCATTGCGGACGGCGTCACCCTGTTGCGCGAGCTGGGTGCGCTCAACGCGGGAGGCAACATCTCCGCCGTCGGACGCCAGTTGGCCCAACTTCCCGTAGACCCGCGACTAGGCCGCATGATTGTGGAGGCCGGCAAGCGTGGCTGTGCCAAAGAGGTGATGGTGCTGGCCGCCGCACTGACTATTCAGGATCCCCGCGAGCGGCCACAAGCAGAAAGCGGTAAGCAACAGGCAGCCGCTGAGAAGCACAAACGGTTTGTTGATGAGACTTCAGACTTCACGGGATTCTTGAATCTCTGGCGCTACCTACAGCAGAAACAGCAAGAACTCTCTTCTTCCGCGTTCCGGCGCCTCTGCAAGGCCGAGTTCATCAACTACCTGCGCATTCGCGAGTGGCAGGATCTCTTTGCTCAGCTGCGTCAACTGGCCAAGCCATTGGGCATCACGCTGACCGGCGGAGATGTTGATCCTGTGGGACAGCACCAAGACATCCACATCAGCCTGCTGGCCGGGTTGCTCAGCCACATTGGCCTCTATGATCAGCGAAAGCGGGAATACGCTGGCGCCCGTGGCACTCGCTTTGCCGTGTTCCCAGGGTCAGCGTTGTTCAAAAAGTCGCCAGATTGGGTGATGGCGGCAGAGCTGGTGGAAACGTCCCGGCTCTGGGCGCGCGTAGCAGCAAAAATTGACCCGCTGTGGGCGGAACAAGTGGCCCCGGATCTAGTGAAGCGCAGCTACAGTGAGCCGCACTGGTCCAAAAAAATGGGCGCCGTCATGGCGCACGAAAAGGTCACCCTGTACGGTGTACCGATTGTGCCGGACCGCCGCGTCAATTATGGCCGCGTGGATCCAGCCCTGTGCCGCGAGCTGTTCATCCGGCATGCCCTGGTGGAGGGCGATTGGCACACCAACCACAAGTTCTTCCACCGGAACCAGGCGCTGCTGGCCGAGGTGGAGGAGCTGGAAACCCGCACGCGCCGCCGCGGCTTGCGCGTTGACGACGAGACGTTGTTCGAGTTCTATGACCAGCGGCTGGGTGCCGATGTAGTCTCCGAACGTCATTTCGACTCGTGGTGGAAGCAGGCCCGCCGCGCTGACGAGCATCTGTTGGATTTTGACCCGGATGCTTTGCGTGCCGACGAAGCCGACGGCTTGGACGAAGCTGACTTCCCCCAGGTATGGCATCAGGGCACGTTTGACCTGCCGTTGAGCTATGAATTCCATCCGACGGCGCCAGGCTCCGCACCGAACCCGTCCGACGGTGTCACGGTGAAACTCCCGGTGCTGTTTCTAAACCAATTGGATGAGGCGCCATTCCGGTGGCAAATCCCTGGGCTACGCGCCGAGCTGGTCACTGCACTCATCAAGTCCCTACCTAAACCTGTGCGCAAGAATTTTGTGCCGGCTCCGGACGTTGCGCGCAGTGCAACCGCTGCCCTTGCGGCAGATTTTGACCCCTCAGTAGATGCACTCGAGCCATCACTTGAACTCGCATTGCGCCGCTTGAAGGGGCACGTAATTCCGCCCGGGTCCTGGAATTGGGATGCCGTGCCCGCGCACCTGAGAATGACTTTCCAGGTAGTCGATTCGGCCGGAAAAATCCTGGAAGAGGGCAAAGATTTGGCCCGCCTGCAGGAGCAATTGGCCGGAGCCAACCGCCGTGCTCTCGCTGAGTCGCTGGGGGCCACGCCCGGAACGGTCACCAAGCTGGCGAAGATGGCCGCGGGTAACGGTGGATCGAGCCCCCGTGGATCGAGCCTGTCGAGATCAGGAACGGACGCAACTCCAGCAGTTCAGGAGCTCTCCGGGCTCGCGGCGTGGCCGGCAACGGATACGCCACGAGAGGTCACTCGCGTAGTAGCCGGGCACAATGTCACCGGCTATCCAGCGCTGATTGACGAAGGTAAAACGGCCGGACTTCGGGTGTTCCAAACGGCGTCCGAGGCAGAAGCGGCCATGCGCTCCGGAGTCATCCGACTCCTTGCTCTAGCCGTCCCCTCCCCCGAGCGCTACGTGTTGGAGCACCTCAACAACACAGAGAAACTGACCTTTAGCCAGAATCCGCACGGCAGCGTTACGGAGCTCATCGCTGACTGCTCACTGGCCGCGGTGGACAAGCTCACCCCTGCGAAGCTGCCATGGACTAGAGCCGAGTTTGATGCGTTACGCGACGCTGTACGTGCGGAACTGATCGACACGGTATTCACCGTCACCGCCGTCGTCGAGCGCGTGTTGGCCAG
>JABBNV010000029.1:7128-16840 GCA_019352125.1 Acidobacteriota bacterium
CTCCGCGCTCAATGACATTCGCGCACAACTGGACGGGCTGGTTTATCCCGGTTTCGTAGCACGTACGGGCTATGCTCAGCTGGCTCATTTGCCTAGATATTTGACGGCCATTGAGCGGCGGCTGGAGAAGCTACCCAACAACGTGGCCCGTGACCGCACTCAGATGGCAACGGTTCAGCTGCTGGAGGACGATTACGACGACGCGGTGGCAGCACGGAAACCAGGCAGGGGCGCCGCGGGTGTTTCACCCGAGCTGGCAGCGGTGCGGTGGATGCTGGAGGAACTGCGCGTCAGCCTCTTTGCCGTAGAGCTTGGCACGGCGCATACCGTCAGCGAAAAGCGCATCCGCACCGCCCTCAACAAGGCACTTTCGCCCAGCTGAGGACGGTGCAAATCCGCTGTTCCGGTTAGCTGTTAGGAACGGATTCGCCATGCCCCGCAGCGCGCAGTGCCGCACGGAGCTTTTCTGCATTGGCGTCAAGCACCGCCGGATCCGGGTGGCGCTCCACGGTAGTGAAGTCGTAGTCCGCCATGGAGTTGACGGGCCACACGTGCAGGTGCAAATGGTCCACGTCGAAACCCATCACAGTCAGCCCTGCACGGGCTGCGCCAAAGGCTTCCATTTGCGCGGATCCTACGGCTGCGCTGACAGCCGTAAGCCTGGCCAACAAATCCGGATCAGCGTCCGTCCAACGGTCCACTTCGGCGCGGGGCACCACCAAGGTGTGCCCATCGCGTAGTGGTTCGATGGTCAGAAAGGCCACTACATCCGGATCTTTCCAGACGAACCTGCCGGGGATATCCCCGTTGATGATCTTGGTAAAAAGCGTGGCCACTGTTCTCTCCTAGAGGGTTGAGGTATCCAACACGAAGCGATACTTCACGTCGCCAGCAACCATCCGGTCATAGGCCTCATTGATCTGCTCCGCCGTGACCATCTCGATGTCCGACACCACGCCATGCTCGGCACAGAAATCCAGCATTTCCTGGGTTTCTTCGATGCCACCAATAAGGGACCCTGCATAAGCCAAACGACGGCGAATCAGGGTTCCAGGGTTCACCGGCGGCATCGCGGACGATGGCAGGCCCAGTTGGAACAAGGCACCGTCCAGGCGAAGTGTGCGGAAATACGGATCCAAATCGTGTGGTGCGGCCACCGTGTCAATAATGACGTCGATGCTGCGGCCGGCTGACTTCATGGACTGCTCATCCTTGGACAAGATCACCTCATCCGCACCGAGCTCTTTGGCTGCCTCAACCTTTGCTGCGGAGGTGGTGAAGACCTTGACCTCTGCGCCCATTGCCTTGGCGATCTTGACGGCCATGTGGCCCAATCCGCCCAGGCCCACCACGCCTACAACGTCCCCGGGCTCCACATCGAAGTGGCGCAGCGGTGAGTAGGTGGTGATGCCGGCACAAAGCAGCGGTGCCACGGCGGCCGGGTCCAAATTGGTGGGAACACGGAGCACATAGTTTTCATTGACTACTACTGATTCTGAGTAGCCACCCTGAGTGATCTCGCCGTTTTGACGGGGATCCTTGGCACCGTAGGTACCGACATTGCCGTTTTCGCAGTACTGTTCCAGGCCCTCTTCGCAGGCCTCGCATTCCCGGCAGGAATCGACCATGCAGCCCACGCCTACTTTGTCACCTACGGCAAACTTGGAGACGTCCGAGCCGACGCGGCTAACAGTTCCAACAATCTCGTGCCCGGGCGTCAGCGGGTAGGTATTTCCGCCCCACTCGCCACGGGTGGCGTGAACATCTGAGTGGCAGAGTCCGCAGAATTCAATAGCTATTTCAACGTCATGAGCGCCCGGTTCGCGGCGCTCAAGAGTGGTGGGTGTAAGCCCACTGGTGGGTGAAGTGGCGGCATAAGCTTTAACAACAGTCATACCATCAGCTTAGCTAGGGCAACGGCCCTGATTCCACCGGCAACTCCGAGTGGTTGGACCATGCGGAGAATGAGCCGGGGTACAGGGCGGCGGAGATACCAGCAACTTCCAGCGCGGCAATCTGGTGCGCGGCGGTGACACCGGAGCCGCAATAGACGGCCGTGGCTACCGGCTCCACGCCGAGTGCGGTAAACCTTTCGCGGAGCGCGTGAGGGGACAAGAACCGTCCTTGAGCATCGACGTTTTCCGCAGTTGGCGCACTCGTGGCGCCAGGAATATGCCCTGCCTTCGGATCAATGGGTTCAACGTCCCCGCGGTAGCGTTCTCGGGCTCGGGCGTCGAGCAAGGTGCCGCGAGCCGGCCAAGAACCAGCATCTGCCGTAGAAATCACTGGCATGGCACCCCAAGAAAGCTCCACATCACCCACGGGTGGGTGTTCTTCGCCAGTAGTAATTTCTCCACCGCCGTCCCGCCACGCGGCCAACCCGCCGTCGAGCAGGGAAATATCGGCGAACCCTGCATGCCGCAATAACCACCAGAGGCGGGCCGCCGCCATGCTGGCTGAGTCATCGTAGGCCACCACGGTGTCCCCTTGGCGAATACCCCAACGGCGGGCGGAATCCTGAAAGTCCTCGGGACTAGGCAGCGGGTGTCGGCCATCCTGCGGCGTGCCATGGCCGGCAAGATCCGTTTCAAGGTCTACAAAGAATGCACCCGGGAGGTGCCCGGCGGCGTACTTTTCACGCCCAAGTGCGTCGCCTAATTGCCACCGGACGTCCAAGAGCACCAGGCGCTGCCCGGCGGCGAGTTGTTGGCGGAGCTCCGCTGCGCTGATGAGTGTCTGCATAGGGTTCACCTTAGCCTTTTGCGGCGCTGCACCGGCTGGCCCCAAGGCCACTCCCCTATGCTGGAAACTATGAATTTTCTCGCAAATGCCCCCGCCACAGCATGGACGCACCAAGCCATCCGGAAGATTGAGGCAGAGAAAAACCGTTCCGCGGATACCCACCTATACCGGGTACCGCTGCCAGAGCAGTGGGGCATCCAGGTGTACCTTAAGGATGAGTCGACCCACCGTTCCGGTAGCCTCAAACATCGCTTGGCCAGATCACTATTTTTATTTGGCCTAGTAAACGGCTGGATAGCTGAAGGCACCACCGTAGTGGAGGCTAGTTCCGGCAGTACAGCCGTTTCCGAGGCGTATTTTGCCCAGATTCTGGGGCTGCCGTTTATTGCCGTGATGCCCCGGAGCACCAGCGGGGAGAAAATCGCGCTGATTGAACAATACGGCGGCACCTGCCATTTTGTTGAGACCTCCGGAGAGATCTACGCCGCAGCTCAGCAGCTGGCCGGACAAACCGGCGGCCACTACATGGATCAGTTCACCTACGCGGAACGAGCCACGGACTGGCGCGGCAACAACAACATTGCCGAGTCGATTTTTGAGCAGCTGGCTTTAGAAGTGCATCCGCTTCCGCGGTGGATCGTGGTGGGCGCTGGCACTGGAGGCACCAGCGCCACCATTGGCCGGTACCTGCGCTACAACTGCTTTCCCACCCAACTGGCAGTGGTGGATCCGGAGAATTCCGCGTTTTACCCGGGGTGGCACAACGGAGATCCCAACTTTGCCACCGGTATGGCATCGCGCATTGAGGGCATCGGCCGCCCACGGATGGAGCCCAGCTTTGTGCCCAGCGTGATTGACACGATGATGCAGGTACCTGATGCAGCATCCATCGCGGCCATGGAGCAACTGCGCAGCCTGGCAGGCCTCAATGCCGGGCCGTCCACCGGCACAAACCTGTGGGGCGTATGGCAACTAGCAGCGGACATGATGGCCCGCGGGGAGCACGGCAGCATTGTCTCGCTGATGTGCGATAGCGGAGACCGCTACGACGCCAGCTACAACGACCCCGCTTGGCTTCGTGCCAAGGGCCTGGACCCCGCACCCTACGCGCGAACCATCACGAACTTCTTCGCCACTGGAAAGTGGTCTGCACAGAGTGCGCAGAACAGTTTCTAGAGCTCCACGCTCTCGCCAGCTGTCAGGTGTTTGAACGTGGTTCCGTAGGCGGCACCAATCCTCGCAACGTGGCTTTCAGAGAGGCCTATACCCTGCTCATTGAGCAACGCATCGTGGATCTGGAAGGCACGCTCGGCGCGCACCGACACTACAAAGTCAATCACTTCCCCCACCTTGGACCATGGTGCATGAATCGGCACCAGCAGGGTCTTGACGGCTGCCCCATCGGGAACTGAAAAAGAGTCTCCCGGGTGATATACGTCGTCGTCAATCAACACGCCCACGTTCGCCACCATGGGGATGGCCGAGTGAATGAGCGCGTGCTGGCCACCGAACGTCCGCAGCGAGAAACCACTGACCTCCAGCTGCTGACCCGGCGCTAATTCCAGCACCCGGTCCGCTGCATCCGCGGCCTCCGCCAGCACCGCAGCGCGCGCCACTGCCGGTGCATATACCGTCAGCTCGGAGTTGACTGCCAATGCGGCTGCAAGAGCTTTGGGATCCACATGGTCCGCGTGCTCGTGCGTGATCACAACAGCGTGCGCGCCAGCCAGCGCAGTTTCAGTCTCCGAAAACACGCCTGGATCCAGCACCAGGACCTGCGTAGCGCCGTCGTTGCCTGTTTTTTCCAAACGGACACAGGCATGGGTGTACTTGGTAAGTTTCATACCTCTAGCCTAGAACTTCGGTATGAGTGAATCCAGCGAGGGCGCCCAACAAGCCCCCCGCCCCCGGGCCCCGAGTGCCGATGTGCGTTAGGATGAGAAGCATTATCAACAAGCTGTGAAAGTGAGCAAGCAATGTGCCCTGGTGGAACGCCCCGCGCTGCGGCGGCCGCACCCCCTGAGCCGCGCGTCACCAAGCAACGTGTGGCCGTGGGCGATGCATTGGACACCCTCAATGACTTCGTCACCACTCAAGAGTTGCACCGTTTAATGGCCGACGACGGCGCCTCCGTATCGCTGGCCACAACGTACCGGATCCTGCAATCATTGGCCGATGACGGCCTGGTTGATGTGCTGCGCAATGGCGACGGGGAAGCGATTTACCGCCGCTGCTCCGTCTCCGCTCACCACCACCACCTACTGTGCAGGAATTGCGGCAAGGCGGTGGAGATCGAGGCACCAGCAGTGGAAGCCTGGGCGGCAAAGACTGCTGCCACGCACGGTTTCACCTCGGTCAATCACACTGTGGAGATCTTCGGCATCTGCCCGGAGTGCAGTGCTGCTAGCCAGCCCGCAACGCAGCCGTAGCCTGCCGCCCGCCCCAGCCGCGTCGCCGTCGTACTGCGCCTATGCCACGGCTCACTAGGTAGATCATGAAGGACAAGGTAGTCACGTAGGGGCTGATGGGGATGCTGCCCCCCAGCGCCAGCATAATGCCGCCTACGGTAGCGACCATGGCAAACACCACGCTGAGCACCACCACCTTGACCGGCGTCGCAGTGACTTTCAAGGCTGCCGCTGCGGGAGTGATCACCAGGGCCAGCACCAACAGGGCTCCCACAATCTGGATGGAAAGAGCTACTGCCACGCCCAGCAATACCATGAACGTCAGGGAGAGTCCCCGCACGGGCACTCCCCTGGCCTGCGCAATGTCCGGATCCGCGCTGGCAAACGTGAGGGGGCGCCAGATAGCCAGTAGCCCAATCACCACCACAGCCGCGGTTCCCACCAGAACGTTCAGGGCGGTTGAGTCCACGGCAACAATTTGCCCAGTGAGCAAGCCAAACTTGTTGGCTGCCCGGCCCTGATACAGAGACAGGAAGAGAATGCCCAGACCCAGGCCAAAGGGCATAATCACCCCAATAGTCGAGTTCTTGTCCCGCGCTCTGACACCCATGATGCCAATGAGGACGGCGGCGGCCACGGAGCCCACGAGAGAACCAGCCACTACGTTGGCGCCCACCAACAGCGCCAGCGCCGCACCAGCAAAGGACAATTCGGCAATGCCGTGGACGGCAAAGGCCAGGTCACGCATCATCACGAACGTGCCAATGAGGCCGCCCACTAGTCCCAGGACGGCCCCGGCAATGATGGAATCCCGGAACAGCGGCAACAGCTCACCGTAATTATCAAAGTTGAAGATGGCATGCAGAATGTCTTGAAGGCTCACCCGAGCACCTCCATGCTTTCATCAGAACCGTGATGATGGGTGGTGGCATCGGGAAGGCCCACCACCACCAGCCTGCCGTTGCTGTGCAAAACTTCTACTCGCGTTTCATACAAATCGCTCAGCACTTCCGTGGTCATGACTTCCTCTGGTGGACCCACCCTGAACTTCCCGCCAGCCAGATAAAGCACCCGGTCCACATGGTCAATAATCGGGTTGATCTCATGCGTGACAAAGACGACGGCGGTGTTGTTCACCTTGCATTGTTCGTTAACCAGTGCGCTGACCGCCCGCTGATGATTCAGATCCAGGGAGAGCAACGCCTCGTCACATAGGAGCACTTCCGGGTCCGTGGCCAGGGCCTGAGCTATGCGCAAGCGCTGCTGTTCCCCGCCGGACAGCATCCCCACGGGAACCTTGGCATATGGCGTTGCACCAACCTTGGCCAACAGCTCATCCACCCGCTGATGGTGCTCCTTGTGCCGCAGGCGTACACCCCATTTGTGCCCATCCAAACCCAGCCCCACCAAGTCCCTGGCGCGCAGCGGAGTATCCGGGGCAAAGGACTTCTGCTGTGGCACGTAGCCAATGCTTTGACTGCCCCTTCGGGCGGGTTCTCCGCCCACATTAATAGTCCCCGCCGTTAATGGCTGGAGCCCCAGTAGGGACTTCAGCAGGCTGGTTTTTCCGCTGCCGTTGGGGCCTAGAACGGCGAAAAACTCCCCCGGATTGATGTCCAGATCAAGATGATCCCAGAGAGTGCGCTGACCAAAGGCCAGGCTGGCATCGCGAAACTGGACTGCCGGTTTCTCAGTCGTGGAGATCGTCATGGCCTACCTGCCTAGTGCCGAAGCGATGGCGGAGACGTTGGTACGCATCCAACTTACGTAATCCTGCCCGTCCGGCAGTGTCTCAGTAAAGTCAACCACCGGCACCTGAGCCCCATCAGCCGCCTTCTTAAGCGCCTCCGTCTGCGGACCCTCCGTTTGCGAGTTATAGGCCAGCAGTTTCACCTCTTTATTAGTGAGTTGATCCGTGGCCTCCTTGAGAACGGTGGCAGGGACATCGGTGCCCTCTTCAATGGCATGGCTATACGCCTGCGGCGTCTTGTTGACCAGCCCTGCGGACTGGAGCATGTACAACGGCACAGGCTCGGTGATGGCTACAGGATCCCCGTCATGAGTTTTTTTGATGGCATCAAGTGAGGTTTGAAGCTGATCCAGGGACGCCGCGAACTTCTCCGCGTTGGCCGTGAACACAGCAGCGTTGCCCGGATCGATTTCACCCAGCTTCCCCGCCAAGGTACTGGCAAGTTTCTTGATGGTAGGCAGGTTGTACCAAACGTGTTCGTTGAACGAATCCTTGGGCGCTGTGGCTTCCAATCCGGAGAGATCCACTACATTTATCGCATGGTTGGCGGCCTTCGTACCCGATGCCAACTGGTCAAAGAAATCATCGTAGCCACCGCCGTTTTCGATGGTGACAGCGGCCTTGGACATGGCCAACTTGTTCTGCGCCGTCGCCTCGTAGGAATGCGGGTCCTGGCTGACTTTATTGATAATCGACGTGACGTTGACCTTATTCCCGCCAATTGCCTCCGCGATGGAGCCATACACATTGGTGGATGTGACAACGTTGATCTGCTGGCCACCCGTTGGCGCCGAGTCAGCTGTTTGCCCGCCAGTGCCGCAGCCGGACAGCATCAAGGACACCGCAACTGCTAGGCCACTGGCAACAATAGTCTTACTGATCCGCATTGGACCCCACTTCTAGCTCCATGAGCAAATGAGAATGAATTGCAACTCACTGAGCATATCGCAAATAAGAATCATTCGCATATCCGACCGTTGCGCATGTCCCTATTTTTGCTGCTCCCGTGGACATATTGGTGTTATGTCCACGGGAGGGCTGAATATATGGACATGTGCCACGGAGGGTTAGTCCGGGCGGCCACCCTCGCCACTGAGTCTGCGTATTCCTTTAGCCTGCGTTGCGTCCCTAATCTCGCCGATGAGCGCTTCGAGCACGTCTTCCAAAAAGAGCACCCCTCGAGTGCCGCCGTCGGCCCCAATTACTCGGGCCACGTGGGAGCCGGTGCGCTGCATGACGGCGAGCGCGTCCTCCACCTCGTCCGCACCGGATAAGTTGGCCAACGTACGCACCATGGACTCAGGGATAGGCAGCCCATACCGTTCCTGCGGAATGGTCAGGACGTCCTTGATGTGCAGGTAGCCGGTTAGATTTCCCTCCGGATCCGCCAACACAAAGCGTGAAAAGCCCGTGCGACGCACTCCCCGTTCAAAATCTGTCGGCGAAGCCTGAGTGGACAGCGTCACCAGTTCATCCAGATCCACCATGATGCTTTCAGTGGTGAGTTCAGAGAATTCCAACGCCCCGGAAATCAGCCCTGTTTCGTCGTCCACCAATCCATGCTTGGTGGACTCTTCCACAATGGACTGCACCTCCTCCAGAGTAAAGGAGGAGGACACTTCATCCTTGGGCTCTATGCCAAAGAGACGCACAATATGGTTGGCCAGCCAGTTGAGGACAAAGATGATGGGGCGCACTGCCTTGCCAATGTAGACCAGTGGCGGCGCCAATAGCATCGCGGCCTTGTCCGCCATAGAAACCGAGATGTTCTTAGGCACCATCTCGCCGATGGTCACGTGCAAGAAGGTCACCACCAGCAGTGCCACCACAAACGCGAGCGGCCCAGACACGCTTTCGTCCACGCCGAACGCATCCAGAGGCACACCCAGCAAATGGTGAATCGACGGCTCCGCAACGTTCAAGATCAGCAGCGAGCACACCGTGATACCCAGCTGCGAGCAGGCCAACATCAGCGAGACGTTTTCCATCGCCAGCAACGTTGTCTTGGCGCGAGCGGAGCCCTCCTCCGCGCGCGGCTCGATCTGACTGCGCCGGGCGGACATAATGGCAAATTCCGCGGCAACAAAAAATGCATTACCGGCCAGCAGGATGACTAGCCACACTAATCCCCACCAATCGTTCACGGCTTCACCTCCGCGGCCTCAGGATTGGGGCGCGCGGGAATGAACCGAATCCGTTCCACACGGCGGTCGTCCATCCGCTCAACTTCCAGCCGGCCGCTGGGCAGTTCCACCGAATCCATCGGCTCGGGAATCTTGCCCAACTCGGCCATGATGAACCCACCCATGGTCTCATAGCTGCCCTCGTCCGGCACGGAGAGTCCGGGCACTTGCTCGGTGACCTCATCCGGGCGCATGAGCCCTGGGAAGTACCAATCGCCCGAGGCGCTCTGCAGCACTCCCGGTTTGATCCTGTCGTGCTCGTCAGAGACCTCGCCAACAATCTCTTCCACCAGATCCTCCAGCGTGGTCACGCCAGCGGTTCCGCCGTATTCATCCAGCACTACGGCCAGTTGCAGGTTCCCATCGCGCAACTCCGTGAGGAGCGCGTCCAAATGGATCGTCTCCGGAACCCGCAGCACGTCCGTCATGATGGCTCCGGCTTCCAGCGAAGCACGCTTCTTAACCGGCACGGCCACGGCCTTCTTCACATGCACCACACCGCGAATGTCATCCGGAGAGTCACCGATAATAGGGAACCTCGAGTAGCCGGTGCGCCGCGCTGCATCCAAAATGGCACTCACAGGTTCATCGGCACCAATAGTCTCCACGCGGATCCGCGGGGTCATCAC
>JABBNV010000029.1:16850-17903 GCA_019352125.1 Acidobacteriota bacterium
CGTCCGGTGAAGGAAGCGCGCGGTCCGGGCATCCAGTGTGCCCATCTCCGCCGATCGACGTACCAGAGACGAAAGTTCAGCCGGAGTGCGAGCACCGGATATTTCTTCGGTGGCTTCGATCCCAAAAATCCCCAGCACCCTATTGGCGAATCCGTTGAGCACCATAATGGCGGGCCTAAAAACGGCCGTAAACACCAGCTGCGGCCTGGCCACAGCCTTGCCGATTTCAAAGGAACGGGAGATGGCCATGTTCTTGGGCACCAGCTCACCCATCAGCATAGACACCAGTGTGGCCACCACCATGGCGATTACCAGAGAGGTTGGGCCGACGGCGGCAGCGGGCAAGCCGAGGCCTGCAAGCGGCGGTGTCAGCAGCAAGCCCAACGATGGTTCCAACACGAAACCAGTCAGCAGTGTGGTGATGGTGATGCCGAGTTGGCAGCTGGATAGTTGAGTGGACAAGGAACGCAGGCAGCGTAGCAGCGGCGCGGCACCAAGATCGCCGGCGTCCACCGCTCTCTGAACCATGGCGGTGTCCAAAGCAACCAATGAAAATTCGACGGCGACAAAGAAGGCAGTTCCCAGGATGAGCACCAGGCCCAAAGCCAGCAGAAGCCATTCCATTAGATGTTCACCACTAGTGCGGCCGCATGACGATGGCGGAGGTGAGCTGAAAGATGGGCATGTATACGGGGCTTGCCGGCGGTTTCCGTCACGTAGCGTGAATCCGGACGCCGGCCCCTAGAGTTGCTGTCCATAGGACCCTCAGTCTACAGGGTCTCGAAGTGGCTACCAGCTTTGGGCTAGCGGGCGGCCTTCCTCATATCCGGCAGCGGATTGAACGCCCACAATTGCTTTTTCCCGGAATTCGGCGAGATTCAGGGCACCGGCATACGTCATCGAGCTCCGCAGGCCGGAGGTAATGGAGTCCAACAAGTCCTCCACACCAGGGCGCAGCGGGTCCAGATACATCCGCGACGAGGAAATCCCCTCTTCAAACAGCCCCTTCCGCGCGCGGTCAAAAGCTCCGTCCCGCTGAGTCCGATTTTGTAC
>JABBNV010000328.1 GCA_019352125.1 Acidobacteriota bacterium
TAGGGCTTGCGTAAAAGTGAAATGCCCGACGCAAAGCTGTCGCAGTGTTGGGCAAGGGACTGTGGATTTAACGGTGTATCTGGCTCGACACGCCGGGCGGTAAGCCTGGCGGGAAGGAGCCCGATGACTGTCGCCAGGTACAGCCATCCTTCGTTGGTCCTCAAGTACGTGATGTCCCCGACGAGGCGCGTCCCGGGGGTCGGGGAGGTGAAGTCCGTGTTGATGAGGTCTGCGAAGACTTTGTCCGGGTCTGAGGGGATCGTTGTGCGCTTGAAAGCACGCATCCGTTTGGCCCCCCACCCGTTCTCCGCCATGATCGCCGCCACCGTTCCCAGAGACACCTGAACGCCGGCTGTGGTGAGTTTTGCGTGCACCATAGGGTGCCCAAAGATCCCATCGGAGGCATCAAAGACAGTCTTCACCTGTTCAGTCAGCTCCCGGTGGCGAATGATCGTGGGAGTATCTCTCGCCCCTTGCCACCGGTAGTACGAGGACCGTGGAACACCGAGTTTCCCGCACATGAAGGCGCCCTTTTCTCCAGCGTTCTCCTCCTGCTGAACAAGACGGTAGAAGTCCTCTACCGTTGCTCTTTGGCGATAGATACGCCGAAACTTTTTTTAGGAATTCGTTCTCCCGTTCCACTTCACGCAGCCGGATCTCCATCGCCTTGTACTTCGCTGCATCAACCGGTGTGTCAGGTGTTCTGCCGCCCCCGGCCTCGCCCTCACGGGCGAGTCTGATCCAGCGTTTGAGGGCGGTCAGGGAAATGCCAAGCTCAGCAGCTACCAGCGTCAGTGGCCCGGAGGAACTAGCCAACGCCACAGCATCAGCCTTGAACTCATCGCAAATAGGTGGGTCGAGAAGACATGAGAACAATCCTTTCAAAGACTGTCCCAGATCACTAGTACACCCCACATGTCTGAACTACTGGTCGGTTACGCGAGAGTTTCCACTGACGAACAGGATCTCACCGCACAGCGGGATGCGCTTCTGGCTTTGGGTATTGAGCCCAAGCGGATCTATGTCGATCACGGTCTCACTGGTCGGGACAGGAACCGTCCAGGGCTGCGTGAGGCTCTGGCGGCCTGCCGCGCCGGGGACACGTTTGTGGTGACCAAGCTGGACCGGCTCGCGCGGTCCGTCCGGGATGCACACCAGATTGCTGACGACTTGGCCGGGCGTGAAGTGAAACTCAGCATTGGTGGCTCGGTGCACGATCCTGCGGATCCGATGGGAAAACTGCTGTTCAATGTCCCGGCGATGGTCGCCGAGTTCGAAGGCGATCTCATTCGGGCCCGCACCCGTGAGGGCAAACCTCCTGGCCCACACCATTCGCGGCGCGGTTTTGGATGATGGCTAGGAGCCCTTGGGCATCAGCTACCCGTCAAAAACGCTGACCGGCCGCTGCTGGGCATACTGGGACCGCAGGGCAGACGAAGGTCTGTCCCCCCGGCCGCAACGGCCTGCTTCAACTGACTTCCGAGAATGTGGGGCCGGATCCCGAATTCAACCAAGCTACCGCACTATACGATCTACCAATCCTCGGAGCCCGCAGCTGACCCAGGCCGAAAGTTCTACTGCCCGTCTGGAGCGAGTCCCTCCTCTCGGAGTCCTTCGTTATTGAACAGTGCGGCAAGTTGAGCTAGGTCGCGAAGCCGACAACCCGTGAGACGACTTTCCGAGACACGCCTCAGCCCAAGGATTCGCCGGCATTCCGCCGTCATCAGCCGCTGCGCCGGGGGCCTGCGCAGTGTCTTGTAAAGCTGTAGGTTTATGGGGGGCGAGTTCAGGGATCCGGCAAGAGGCCGGTGCCGGGGTGGAGGCCAAGCGCGCCGGGATAGCAGCGATGCCGGGAACGGCGAAGACGAGCGTGACGGAACCAACATCAGCGGATGGGTAGCGGCTCGAGTGACGCCACTTATCGCTGAACTTCACACTCGCGTTGTGGAAGATGGCGCGCCGGTTTGGGCGCAGGAGGTCGAGAGTGTTTCGGGGACGGTCATCTGCGGCCGCGTCCGGTTCAAAAACTCACCTATCGGGGTTAGCTGTGCAGCGCGGCGAAGGGGACGAGGACCAGGAGGGCGGCGATCATGGCGCGTTTGAGGTGATGGGGTGGGACTGTGCGGGCGATCTTCCAACCGATGAGCACTCCGCATAGCTCCGGGATTCCGACGAGGGCGACCAGGGTCCAGTCGATGGAGCCCTGGCTGAGGTAGCCCAGGGTGCCGACGCTTGAGATGACTACCGATTGGACCTGAGCGGCCGCGAGAGCGGAGAGCATCGGGGTGCCGATAGCGACAAGTAGCGGAACGGTCAGCAGGGGGCCACCGACACCGAACATTCCACCCACGACGGCAACTGCGAGGCCGCCCCCGATCAGAAGGGTCATTGCGTGTCGGGGGTGGTGGTGCTCGTCCGGTCTGGCACCGCGTTGACGGTGCCAGACCAGCGCCGCGACGAACGCCAGGAATATGGCGAGAAGGATTCCGAATACCCCACTGGCATCAGGGAGTTCAGGAGAACACCTATCGGCGTCCCCACGGCGGCGGTACAGGCGAGAACGAGCGCTGTGCGGCGGGTATTTGGCTCACGGAGTTGACCGGAATGCCGGTACGCAAGCGCTCCCAGCGACCCCGTGGCGACATGGGTGACGATCGCGGTCCCGGCTACCGTCGCCGGCGAGAGCCCTGTCAGCAGGAAAAGTCCCACCGTGGCGAGGATCCCGCCCGGTCCCACGGCGGTGATACCGATTCCCGCGACCAACCCCAAAAGTGCCAGGAGCACGAGAGACGTCAC
>JABBNV010000329.1 GCA_019352125.1 Acidobacteriota bacterium
ATTGACCAGGCTGCTGGCCTCAATCTGAGCTTCAGAGATGATCTTGTCCCGCTGCTCAACACCTGCGTTGACGTATTCGTCGTGCAAACGCTGTGCCATGGCCAGGACTCCGGCAGCAGATTCATGGCTCGGCGTGGTGGCTGCAGCCGTGGCACCAGCGCCAGCACCACCAACCAAGGGTGCAGCGTGGGAGCTAGCGGAGGACGACTTCGCCTGAGCGTCAGTAGCAACTACCGGAGCCGGTGTAGCGTCGTTGCCGGACTTCTCGCCCTTATCCGCAGCAGATTTCGCATCAGCGGAGTCAGCCTTGGCGTCCTTGCTTGGAACCTTCTCAACCACGGGAGCGGCCGAGGTTGCCGCTGCTTGCGGGTTGCCTGACTGTTCAGCCAGCTTCTTGCGAAGTTCTTCATTTTCCTGTGTCAGGCGGCGAAGTTCCACGACGATTTCGTCAAGAAAGTCGTCTACCTCGTCCTGGTCGTAGCCTTCACGAAACTTCGTGGGCTGAAACCGCTTGTTGACAACATCTTCTGGCGTGAGAGCCATCTAGTCACCTCGTTGGTCTTAGTGCGCCATGATGGCAAACGCCACCCCGACAACGATACCTAATGCAGATCAATTTTTATTGTTATACGAAAAATACAATATAGCTATTTTGAGTAGGAAACGAACAAGAACCACGAAAGTCTATTCATGGAAACAATCATCCGTCCCTTAGGCCGCGAAAGATGCTGTGACATACATCGCAATTCCCAGCACAAACACCAGTAACATGAAGCCCACATCAAGGGAAACAGCACCGATGCGCAACGGTGGAATGAGTCGGCGCAAGAACCGCAAGGGCGGGTCTGTCACCGCATATACGGCGCTGGCTGCCACCAGTGCAGCTCCCTTGGGCCGCCAGCTTCTGGCCAACATCTGTACCCAGTCAAAAACGAGTCGAACCATCAGGGCAACGAAAAACAGCAGCAGTACCAGATACAACAGGGTAAATATGATGGCCACGAATTAGCTTTCGCTTGCAAACAGTCGGGAGGCTGAAGGAAACGCCAGTTAGCTCTGGTTGAAGAAGCTTGCCTGCGTGTCACTAGCCTTCTGGTCATCGCCCAGTACTTCAACGTAGGACGGTGAAAGCAAGAATACCTTGCTGGTGACTCGCTCGATGCTGCCGTGCAGGCCAAAAACCAGTCCAGCAGAGAAATCAACCAAACGCTTCGCGTCAGCTTCGCCCATGTCAGTGACGTTCATGATCACGGGGATTCCGTCGCGGAAGCTTTCCCCGATGATCTTCGCATCATTGTATGAACGCGGGTGAACCGTGGTGATTTGGCGCAAACCCGAGTGTTCGTCACGGCTGGAGGCAGCGCGCTTGATGGGAGTTACGGGAGCACGGTATTCAAGTTCGCGAGAGGGCTCGCGGGAAGTCCGGTGAGCTACGGGCTCGTGTGCAGAGTTGTCCGCTGTGTGTGCATCTCGCTCAAAATCCACCGCTGTGTCCTCGTCCTTGTGTGCCGACTGGTGCCCCGTCTGCGGGTGCTCAGTCTCGTAGTGCTCGTCACCATCGGCGAGCCCAAGATAGATCATTGTCTTGCGCAGAGCGCCAGCCATGGTAGCTCCTCATAGGTTCATGCTGCTGTTGAAAGGATTTCGTATAAACAATGCTGTTGAACATGCCCCATAGCAGGGCACTCCAACACTGTTGACGCTACCGCAGAACGGTGCGCGGCCCGAGGACATCCGATCCGACACGCAGGTGTGTCGCACCAGCGGCAATTGCCTGTTCAAGATCTTGGCTCATGCCTGCGGAAATGGCCGTGGCCCACGGATATGTCGCGGTTAGTCGTGCGGAGATTTCTGCCAGAGCAGCAAAGGCCGGCTCCGGGTCTGCGCCGAGGGGCGCCACGGCCATGACGCCCCGCAATTCCAGGGCTGGGGCTGCAACAATTTGCTCGGCCAATGCCAAGACATCTGCAGGCAACGCTCCCCCGCGCCCCTTCGATTCGGCCGTGGCTGCCGGATCCAGATTGACTTGGATAAGGCATTGGAGATCCGGCCGGCCGGCAGGGCCCGTTGCCTCCTTGACCCCCAGGACGGCCCGGGACAACGCCGTCACCAGTGACACCCGATCCACCGAGTGAACACTGTGCGCATATTGCGCCACGGAACGCGCTTTGTTGGTCTGCAACTGCCCAATGAAGTGCCAGCGCAGGTCCTGGGGTACTGCAACGTCACTGGCTAACTCCGCAGCTTTGGCGCCGGCTTCTTGATCTCGATTCTCACCAAAATCTCGAATACCCAACTGCGCCAGCAACTTCACATCCTGGGCCGGGTGAAACTTACTCACGACAATCAGCGTCGGGCGCACTGCAGCAAAGCGCTCAACAGCCACATCGATGCGACGTTCGACGGCGGCAAGCCGTCTTGTGAGCTCTGCCAGCCTTGCAGCTGGACTGGCCGTTGGATCATCGGCGGGCATAGATGACTCCTGCAAATCGACCGGTAGGGGCATCCCTACGGTGGGAGAAAAGTAGCGGTTCTTCCATGGTGCACACGTTGATGCGCTGCGCCTGAACATCCATGGCCTGCAGCTGGTACATCACGGCCGCGGGCAGATCCAGCGCCGGTGTCCCCCAGCTGGTGGTGCCATACGCACTGGGTTCGATGTCAGAGACTTGTTCCCGGAGCTCCGCAGGTACCTCATAGCAGTTACCGCAGACCGACGGGCCCAGCCATGCCTGGATTACCACTGCACCGGCCGAGCGCATCGCATCCACCGTTTTGCGAACCACGCCGGCTG
>JABBNV010000330.1 GCA_019352125.1 Acidobacteriota bacterium
CGGGACTAATGCCGCCGCTTGGTTTGCTTTTGAACTGCTGAGGGCTCAGCATCCAGTACTGGATGCTGAGCCCTCGTCGTTTAGGTCTTTGGCGGTAGACGCGTATTCGTGATGTCCCCGTTCCCGCGGCACATCAGAATAGCTACAGTCCATACCGATGCTTAGTGAATTAACCATTGGTATGCAAATGTGATGTCAATGTTGGAGCAGAACGTGGCCTGGTCGTCGCTTGGCTATGGAGAGCGTCTCTGGCATAACGTTCAAGACGAGTGTTGATCACGAACACAAAGACGCTGGGCTGCCGGACCGTATTTGCCGACGGTACTCCCATTCGTTTCAGGTCTCGACATCCATATCGATGGCGAGCTGCACGCGCTGACTGAAGAAGCAGCTAGTGAACTTGCCCGTTTCGATGCCGAAGTGGGGCAGATTGCAGCACCTTTTGCATCTGTTCGCTTGCGCACCGCACATTCGTCCCGCCGCATCACGAGCGAATCACAGCGCTCATCGACGATCTTGTTGCCTTCGCCAATCGCGTCGATCTTCCTGTACTTGTTCAGACCGCGATTGCGCAAGCCCAATTCGAAACGATCCATCCATTCCCCGATGGCAATGGCAGGGTCGGTCGAGCCCTCATCCAGGCGATGCTGCGTGGGGGCAGCCAACGCGCAATGTCGCCGTTCCGGTCTCCGCGGGTTTGCTCCATCGCTGGGGGCATCGTTCGCGGCGGTTCACAATGCTCTCATCCGGGTCGACGACCTGGAAACTGTCGCGCTTGAGTGGCGCGACCGAGCTAAGGCAAGACGAGACTCTGCGGCCCACCGGCCAGTCAGTGTCCTCCTTCGCCAGCCGGATATTGACGGTGCCTCCGCAGCTACTCAACGTGGTATTTCAGCCGTCAACGCACAAGTCGCTATTAACCGCCTTGTCCACGCCGGCGTTTAGACCGAAACCTCAAGCGGAAAACGAAACCGCAAATGGCTGGGCAAGGATGTCGCAGGAGTTCTTAACGAGTCTGGCGTTAGGGCCAAGAGACGCCGCAAGGAGCTTGACAGCCCAAAAAACGATCAATGCGATGCCTGCCACCAACAAAAATAGATCTACCCACGTCCACTCTCCGCGCCCAAGCCGCAGAAAAACTGGAACGACGACACAAATGCCAACGGCCAGTCCGCCCCAAGCCCGGAACCAAGTGCCTTGCGGAGGAGCTGAATTTCTGGTCACGGTTAGGTACCTTTCACTTGCGCTGCGGCCACCAATAATGGTGATTGTTCCCTGAGTTCACGATACAGCCGCGGAGCCGCAGCCACTGGATATGGCTCAAATGAGAAAACGGCCGAAGGGCTAAATATAGACGGGGATGTCCTTATAACTGTCCTGTAAAGACACCGCCGAAATGTCCCGCAAACCGGTCGGCGGTTTCATCCCTCTCAAAACTCTTCACCAAGTCGTCCAGTGATCTGGAATTTCGCGGATGGCCGGCCGCCGAAGGGTCACGCTCGGTGGTTCAAAAAAGTCGCTCTTTGGGAGGTGGGGCGGGCTTCTAAGCCGCAGTTCTGGTGCTGCAAAAGTTCGTTGAGAATGCCCTGTGGATAAGCGGGTGTTTGGGGTTTGGTCGAATATATGTGCGGTAAAATTGAGGGTATGGGCGGGGTTGACGGCGGCAACGCTGGCAGGGCTACCGATTCTGGGGGAAACACTCTTCAGGACCTGATTCCCCGCCTCCATGAACTCCTCACATTGGACTGGGCCACCGCTACTGATTCGGATGCTGTGGAAGCCGCGGCGGTGTTGGAGGCATTGGCCCGTCAGGTGCAGGCCGCGCAGGTTCGGGCCGCTGGTGAACTCGAAACCAGGCTCCGTGCTGGCCGGTACGCGATTGATGGTGTGGGGTCACCGAATCCGTCCATGTTCCTGCGCCAGCATTTGCTGATTAGTGCCCGTGAAGCAGCATCCCGGTTGGGACTGGCTAGGGCTACCCAGGAACGTATTGACCCCTTCGGTGTGGCTGTCCACCCGGCCCCGGCACCGTTGGTCGCCACCGTGTTGAATGCGGGGCGGGTGTCTTCGGAGACGGCGCGGATTCTGATCCAACATGTCCAAGCCGCCCAGAACCTGGAAGATGGTCACCGGGTCAGTGCAGGAACCACGGTCGAGGTGGAGGAAGCACTGGTGGCTATTGGGGTGGAGGAGGATCCGGACTATCTGGCCCGGTGCGGCACGCGCACGATTAACGCTTTGGACCCGGACGGGGACGAACCCACCGAGGGGGAGTTGATCGCCAAGGAAAGCATCACCTTCACCCGGCCGCGTCGGGGGATGATTGGTTTCCGCGGGCACCTGCGGTTGTTGGATTATGAAGAACTCATGACCGCCATCGGCACCGCCACCAACCCCCGCACCAGTAACAGCAGGAAGGCCCCGGACTCCGGGGCTGGGGCGGGCTCTGGGACACCCGGGGATGGCTGTGAGGATCCCTCAGCGCACACACTGTTCACTGATCAGGGGTTGTTTGGTGATCAGGGGCCCGCGCCGGAGTGGGCTACCGGGATTGAGGCTCCTAACGTCTTCAGTGGGGCCGGATTCGGCCAGCCAACTACTGATACCGATGCTGATGGCGATCCGGATGCCGCGGCCGCCCCGGATGAGGACCGGGACGTGGATGATGATGCTCCGGTCTTGGATCGCCGGACCAGGGCGCAGAAGCTCCTCCATGCCCTGGTTGATTGCGCCCGGATCGCCGTGCGGACCCGT
>JABBNV010000331.1 GCA_019352125.1 Acidobacteriota bacterium
TCCGCGCCACTGCAAGAGGGCTTATGCGCTGCCCTTCGACTCTAAGTAGGGAAAACCGCCGAAACCTAAATGCACCTTCCGGCGACTACCAAGGCCCTAGACGGGGAGGGAAAGACCCAGCTCCTTAGCGATCAGGCGTCAAGGCTGAGGTAACGAAAGGGAGGCATCAGGGCTCAATTTCGAGGCCCAGTGGCTCGCCCGGGCGTTCCGCCCGAAAGGGCCCCACACCCTGGACTCGGGAACACCGTGTACCACCGGCATTCCTGTGATGGTTTCCTAAGGATAAGAGACCGTCTTGCATAGGAAGCAATCCAAGTCCAGGAGGCCTACGAATGACTGTCACGGGAACAGACCAGTTCCCGATCCAGCCGACGCGGACATGCAACTCCGCACCTAGACAAAGGATTGAACGCCATGCGCACATCACCGAACCGCCTGCTTGCCACCATTTTCGGAGCCGTTTACCTGTTAGTGGGTCTCGTCGGGTTCCTTGTCACCAGCGGCGTCGGATTTTTTGCCACGGAGGGACGGAATCTGATCATTTTCGAGGTCAACCCGCTGCACAACATCATCCACCTAGCCATCGGCGCGGCTCTGCTAATTGCCGGGCTTAGTTCCGTGACGGCGGCCAAGACCGCCAATTCAACGGTGGGCGCCGTCTACCTGCTTGTTGGCATCGTGGGACTTTTCCTGACGACGTCCGCATTGAACATCATCGCACTCAACGGCGCAGACAACGTCCTGCACCTGGCCAGCGCCCTCGTGCTCTTGACCGTGGGTCTGTCCCAGGACCGCACCACCGCCGCTCAGACCGCCTAACCATGACCGCCCTGCGCACAAAACACGCTCCGAACCGGCAGACTTTCCGCAGCCGGGCTAGCACTCCGCGCCACCCGGCTTCTACCGGGTCTGGCAACGAGCTCGCAAGCCTCTGCGTCGGTATTGCCGCTTTGGGGATTGCAGCTCTGAGCAGCGCGGCGTCCTCCAGCTTGGTTGCCAGCCTCAACGGGACGGTTGGGCTGGCAACTTGGTGGGGTTGGGCTTTAACGGTTGGGTCCGTAGCCTGGGCAGGAACAGCGTTGCTCTATGCCTTTTCCACGCTTCGGTCCGGGAATCCCCCTTTGACCGGCGTGGCAGTTCGGGTCGTGGGCTTGGCAGCATTCATTCATTTGGCGACCGTTCTGATTGGACTCTGGAGCGTGCCTGCAGAATCCAGATACCTGGACGTAACCGTGGCATCGCTAGTGATACTTGAGCTGACCATTGTTGCCCTCATGGGCTGGCGACACAATAAGGACAAACGGACTCCATCGGGATCCACTGCTGGATGGAAACCCTCTGCTCTGGCCGTCACCGGCACTATGTTTGGCGTGTCCATTCTCGTAGCATCTATCACCACAGTGGGCCTGGCCGCCTCGACGGCCGGGCAACTGGCCGTCCCGCATTCCGGGCACGGTTCCGGCAATTCAGGAGGCGAATCAATTCCGGAACAGCTGAAATTTTCCGGCCACCACCACTGACTGCCCGGAGCCGACCATGCCGGCGTTCCGTGGAAGCGTTCAGACTAGATTCTCGCTGACCAATTTACGGTCTCAGCGTTACCGCGGGTTGAGCCGCGGCTTGTTGTCTGCCGTGCGACGGGCTGGGCTGTCAGGGCTGAAGCCACAAGACCTCGGGGTACCCGGCATAGTATCGAGCGAGAAATCGGCGGCTACGACGCTGCCCTAGTACGCCGTGGTGCTTTAGACCCCGCGGGGTCCAGGTGGTCATGATGCGGCGTGTGATGTTGCGGGGCATGCTTCATGCATGGCTCGCGACATCGTTCTTTAAGATTCGTCCTCGGCCTCCGCCGGGGACTTTCTCTTTTTGGGCTGATAGTCCTGCGTAGTGTTGAGCGTGTGCTCGGCGAAAATTTCTCCGCTGCTTCTCGGAATCAAGGTGGTCGAGTTTTCAGCCACGCGGATCGTGGCGTTCTTTCCTGGGTGAAGCGGGCCAGATCCGTGTTCAACCGTTCAAGGGTCGAAGCAGGGTCCTGGATCTCCAGCCACCCTTTGAGTGTTTGATGGATTCGTTTGGGCTTGCCCTAGGCCGGCGGGTGCTTCGCTCCACGGCAGCCAGAGTCCAGTGGGTGAAATCCGAGCGGCACTCGCGCCGAAGTACTCGGCAGCCTACGCGACAGAGGGACAGAGATCTGGCCATCAAGTTCGGCGATGGCTCCATCTTGCTCTGATGCCTCGGTACACCGGCCCACTGCGTGCAGGGTTTCGCATGAGGACCGCCAGGACGGGGCACGGCTTTGATCGCGCCCCGTCGCCACATGCATGGTCGGAGTGCTTTATGAACGGGCACAGCGCGGCCCGAGAGTGGCTGCCAGCCCGGCACCTTGGGAAGTGTCGCTGACCTATGGAAACCCGGCTGAAAACTCGAATTGAAAATTCCCGCAAGTTGTTCCAATCGGGATGGCGGGACGCTCCGAAGTACTTCCTGACAGCCCGCAACGCCCTGAGGCATAGAGCACCAATGTTCAGGGGCAGCAAGGGAAGCAAACGGAGACCATCCGTTTTCAACACACGGAGAATTATCATGAATGCAACCAAGACATCCAACACTCGCAAGAGCATCAGCCTCGGCATGGGACTCCTCGCCATAGCTACCTTGGGTCTGACCGCCTGCGGCGGCGGCACCGCCGCCGCACCCGCAAAATCGGATGCCCCCAGCGCAAGCTCCGCCCCTGCGGCCACC
>JABBNV010000332.1:0-2394 GCA_019352125.1 Acidobacteriota bacterium
GATGTCAACTGAGGATGGCCCGGACACGGGGTTCGATATTCCAGTCAAGGTGGAGTTCACCCGCGGTGTTGCAGCCCATGCTGGACGCATTCGGCATGAACCGGGACTTCAGATTCATCCCTTTCAGCACGGATGAAACCGTATACTCGGGAGAGCTGGCACCGTTGGCCGGCGTCTACCCGGCTATGCGCTTGGGCACGCCATAGTGATTCCTGGCTCGATTGGTTGCCGAGGGCCGGCTGGGGCTGGATGAGTCTCACATCGAGGACACCTGGCAGTATCTGGACCGTGGGGCGTACTGGGGTCGCGGGCCCATCATCATGGCCGCGATTGCCGCCGTCGATGTTGCACGATGGGACATCAAAGCCAAGACTGCAAGCATGCCGTGGTACCAATTGCTGGGGAGCGCCTCACGCACCGGGGCACTGGCCTACGGGCACGCCTCAGGGTCAGCCATTGAATCCCTCTTTGTCTCCATCCGCAACCACCTGACACAAGGATTCAAGGCCATTCGAGTCCAAACTGGCGTCCCCGGGCTGGGCCAAATCTTCGGTGTGGCGACAAACCAGCAACCGGGCCAACGCTACGACTACGAGCCTGCCAAGCGCCTGCCTCTGCCAGCGGAGGAAACGTGGGATACCCGGGCCTATTTGCGCCACGTTCCTACCGTATTTGCCGCGGTGCGGGAAGAGTTTGGGCCGGAGCTGATCCTGCTTCACGACGGGCACCACCGCATGGCGCCCAATCAGGCCGCGCAGCTGTACTTGGGCATGGCCATTCATAACTTTGGCATCCAGGAATTCATGAAGCATTCCGACGAGACATTGCAGGTGTTCCGCACCAGCTACACCTACCAGGACGGCCTACCGGCGGTCCTCACCGCGGGTATAGGGGTCTCCACACCCGGTCGCGTAGCGGTCATAGTGCGTGATGTAACACCTCTCGGTCACAAACTGGCCTTGCGCGCCACCAACAGCGGTGATCCGCTGCACAAGTGCGGGCAAGTCCATAGGGCCGACTCCGACGGCGTCAGAGAGCGAGCGCCCCACGTTCAAGGGGTACCGCCGCAAGGACGGGAAGGTGGGCACCCGCAACTACATCGGAATTCTGACGTCCGTCAACTGCTCAGCGAGCACGGCCAAAATGATCGCTGATCAATTCCGTGGCCCCGTTCTTGACGCGTACGCAACCGTTGACGAAGTAGCAGCTCTGACCCAGAGTAGCGGCTGCGAAATGTTGCAAAGCCAACGGTTTCTGGACCAAGATGACCCGGCCAAGATCATCGAGCAGGTCGCTATTCAAGGCACGGGAGGTATCCGCGCAACGGTCAAGGCCGGCGTTGAACTCATCACAGGTATGCTCCCCGCGATTGTTCAGCTGGAGCGCAAGGAGATGGACGTCTCGGCATTGGTTTTGGGTCTGAACTGCGGTGGTTCGGAGGGCTACTCCGGAGTCAGCGCCAACCCGGCATTGGGCGTAGCTTCGGATCTGCTGGTGGCCTATGGTGGCACCAATATGCGGGCGTCATTGTGGATGGTGCGCTGACCGTTGCGGACTTAGCCCAGGGTCTTGTACTCCCTGGCGAAGTGGATTAGCGGCCGGTCTTGCTCCGCCGGAGTTGCGTGGCTGGCTACGGCGGTAACCTCACCGATGAACAGCTGATGTGTTGCGGCTTGGACACTTTGCACCGTCACCAGCTCAAAGGAGGCCAAGCATCCAGAGATGACTGCCACGCCGTTTTCCCCGCGCATGATCGGCACATTATTGAGCAACCCCTCCACCGGGTTCCCGGGGCTTGCCAGCCAGTTGGCGATCCCCTGCTGCGAGCGAGTCAACAACGAAAGGTTCCAGACCCCGCTTGCTGCCACCGCATCGCAAATGCGTCCCTCGTCGAACAGGGAAACCAACATGGTGGGTGGATCATAGGAAACGTCCAACAGGCCGGTAATGGTGGCGGCATAATCCCGGCCCCGATGCACAGCAGTGATGACGGCAACCGCTCCAGCAATATCAGCGGCTCGGCTCCGGTACGCTTCAACGTCCATGGCTCAAGGCTAGCGGCTGCCCCTACCCGGCAAGTACACAGGTTGCATTCAGAATCCTTTATGAATAGTCACGGTTGAACGGCTCATAGTGGAAGAGTGCAAGCAACCACTCAGATCCCTATGACCCACAGGAGCGGAAGCGCCGTAACCAGCGCCCCGCGCTGGTGGCGCGATGCTTCCATCATCATCATGTGGGCGTTGGGTCTGGTGGTGCTGGCACTGTGGATCAGCAACGGCGGTCTTACTCACAACGTTAGTGTTGCCGATTGGCTGGATTCAACGGGCCGGATCACCGGGCTAATAGCCTCCTACTTGTTGTTGCTTCAGGTGTTCCTGATGGCTCGAGTTC
>JABBNV010000332.1:2404-2728 GCA_019352125.1 Acidobacteriota bacterium
CACCGCTGGGTTGGTTTCTCGTCCTTCAACCTGATGGTGCTTCATATCCTCTTGATTACTCTCGGTTACGCGTCAGGCAGCCCCGAGGGCATCTGGGGAACCCTCGTTGACTTCACCCTCAACTACCCCGGCATGCTGCTGGCCGTAGCCGGAACTGTTGCGTTGTGCATGGTGGTCTTCACCTCCTTCAAGGCGGCACGACGACGCCTCCGTTACGAATCGTGGCACTTGATTCACCTCTACGCGTACCTAGGGGCCGGGCTCGCCTTGCCGCATCAGTTGTGGACAGGCACGGATTTCCTTTTCTCCCCCCTGAGCACCGTG
>JABBNV010000333.1:0-1944 GCA_019352125.1 Acidobacteriota bacterium
GCCAGCCAAGTCTAGTCGGTACAACAATTGAGCGCAAAGCCACTACGCAGGCCTTGGTAGAACTCTGATCAGAATTCTGTTGGGCAGTAGGGCAGGCGCGCACCGGTAAACATAGCGTCCCAGGTTGCCAGCGCTTCGCGACTCCCTGATATCCGACCAGCAGCGGCCAAGGTTGCGGCATCAATACCCGCCAGATACAGCGAGGAAAGGTCCGCGATAGCCATACGCAGGTCGACGACGGCGTCATCCGGCAGCCTTCCCACATTGGGCACCCCGTCGATCACACTGAGGTGATAGGACCCGTCAGCCAAACCCAACGAATCAGTCACCGCGAAACTCAGTTGGCCATCGGAAGAGTATGGCCGGGCCAGCAACACGGAGGGCACGTCCAACACCCGAATCCATAGAAGGTCAAACGTGCGCTTGACCTTGTACGAGCGCTTGTTGACCAATGCCCATTCCAGCGGGTCTTGCTCTGGGGCAGGCGAGAAGGTAATCAGCTTCACCAGGTCCAAATGGCCCAGAAAGTCCCACAACGCTAGATATGCATTCGCATCAACGGCCACGATGTCCCGCACCTTCATGGTGGCAGGCTCATGGTCCCAACCAGCAAAACTGTAGGACACGAATCCGTCAGCCAGGCCGGCGTCGTTGTAATGAATCGCAGCCCGTACCTTCTTGTCCTCTTCGGGCGAATCGTACGTCCAGGCCCCCGAGTCCAGGAATCGATACGCATCCTGTCGGCCTACGGAACCCACCAATTGTTCGTGGACACGCTGAGCCAACGCCGGCCCGATGTCCTCCAAGACGGCTGGATCTGCGACCTCCACGGTTCCGTGTGTCTGCGTGCGCAGCGCGAATTGGGGTCCCGTGGCAACCTCCACGCTGCGGGCATGAGTGGCCACACCAAATCCAAAGCGCCCATAAATTGTTGCCTCGCTGGCAGTCAGCGCGGCTAGCGGAATACCTTTTTCCTTGGTCTCGGTCAGGTGCGCGGTAATCATCCGCCGCAACAGCCCTTTCCGGCGGTGGCTGGGACGCACCGTCACCGCGGTGATCAGGCTGGCCGGAAGTTCGTCACCCTCGCCAACGGTAAGCGTGGAGGGATTGGCTGCGTACGTAGCGACGGGGAAGTCAGCGGACAGTGCACCCGCCGGGGCGGTTTCTGCGTAGGCCCCCCACGCGGCCCTGCCATCCCTGGCCTCGGAGTCAACAAATTTGGCAATGTCTGTCTCGGTGAGAGCCTTTTCGTGGAAGCCCAATAGCACGGCCTGATTCCAGTGGATCAGGGCTGCTGGCACCTGGCCGTTTTCGCGCTGCACCGGATACTGCCGGAGCTCGTAGGGGAATGAATCATTGGCTTCACTAATCACTTTCACACCCTCCACACTAGGCTGCACAGAGAGCTAGGTCGACCCTTTGCAACTTCGACGCCACCAGGAGACTTTAGTTCTTTTGCCTCCTCCTGAGTCAGGTCACCAAGCCACTGCCCGATCATGGGCGCGTTGGAATGCGGTACAGTCCGTGCCATGGAAGCCATAGTTACGGAGCGCGCTCAGGTGAGCACGAAAGCCGGTAACCTCGAGGCACTGATTCACTACCGTCCGTCCCCATACGTTCAGCCGGGGGTGGTCCTGGTCGATGGATCCGGCGACGGAACCGCAGATGGCTGGGGCGGGGCAGTTGATCTGCTTGTCTCCTTCGGAACTGTGGTTCTCACTCACGACAAGCCCGGCTGCGGTGCCTCTCCCGGCGACTGGAGGACTCAGTCTCTGACGGACCGAGCGGAAGAATCCCTTGCCGCAGTATCGCGGCTAATGTCACACGCAGCGGTGGCCGACATGGAATGCGGCTTATATGGAGTTAGTCAGGGAGGTTGGGTAGCCTTAATCGCAGCTGCCCTCGACGCTCGAATTCGTTTCGTCATCTCCAATTCCGGCCCAG
>JABBNV010000333.1:1954-2716 GCA_019352125.1 Acidobacteriota bacterium
GTCTCCCCCGCTTTCCAGGACCGCTTCAGAATCCTGAACGACCTTCGACAGGACGGCCAGCAGGACACGACGTTGATGGAGGCTGGTGGATGGCTCGACGAACGAACGGAACGTCTACTCGCCGGGCACGACCTCGAAGGCATCCTGGCCCTAGGAAAGCCACAGGGAAAAGTCTTGGTACGAAATTGCGACGCGCTACTTCGACAGCGTTGCGATGCTGGGTTTCCTCCGGCGCATTCTTGACTTTGACCCCAAAGTGATCCTTCCCAGAGTCCGATGCCCAGTGCTTGCCCTGTTCGGGGCCTCGGACACGCTAGTTCCGGTTCCCGAAAGTCTGGAAGCCTTCTCCACACTGCTCCCACGAATTCCCGGCAACCCGCACGGCATCGCAGTTTTCCCTAGTGCCGGACACGGCCTCTTCACCGAAGCCCCAGATCCGGCCATAGAAAGAGCCTCTCAGCTGGCGCCAGGCTTCAGCGGGATGGTCCAATCCTTCATTGGCAAGAACACATCTGCCGTAGTTGCGCCTCGATAGGCTCGACCATCGGGGCGGTGATCGAGCCTATCGAAATCAGGACTCGACGTGATCGACTAGCGCGGCGACCCCCAAGAAAACCCAGAGCCGTGGCGGCAATGTTTGCAGGACGCTAACTCACTCGTGGCCAGAGCCCTCGAATTCCCACCGGCCGCGGCCATGAGCCGGTGGGAGGTGCAAGGATGTAGCTGTGTCTGCATCAATCCTGCTCAATACTGGCCCCGTAG
>JABBNV010000334.1 GCA_019352125.1 Acidobacteriota bacterium
AATTTTGTTGGTGTGTGTTGCGGTTGTGCTGGCCATGGAGACTAGCTCCCTGCTGATTGGTGAGGGGGCCACACCCGCACAGGTGGCGGCCATTCGTAGCGCGCTGGTGGGCCCCGGGGTCAGCAGCGTGATCCACCTCAAGACACTTCACTTGGGCCCCGAAGAGTTATTGGTTGGCGCCAAAATCGCGGTCGACGACGGCGAATCGGGCGCCGCGATTACTGCGGCTATCGATGCGGCTGAGGAGCGCGTCCGTGCCGTGGTTCCTATTGCCCGCGTGATGTACCTGGAGCCGGATATCTATGCGGCGGCCAAGGACAAAACCGCAACGAGCGCAGACTAGCGCGGTCACCGTTGGTCGAACCTGTCGAGACCCCCGCTTAGCTCTTTCGCCGGTCAAGGCTCCCACTGTAGAGCGCTACACCAAGGCCCAATGCAGCCAGAACGGCACCCACCATGGCTGGCGCCGTGTACCCCAGTCCTAGATTGAGTACGGCCCCGCCCAGGAATGCTCCGAGCGCGTTGGCCACGTTCAGCGCGGAGTGGTTGAGGCTGGAGGCCAACGACGGCGCACCGGGCGAGACATCCAAGAGGCGGGTTTGCAGCGAGGGGATCAGCATTGACCCAACCGCGCCCACTAAAAACGTGAGCACCAATGCGGCCCATTGCACGTGCACGAACGCGCCAAACAACACCAGCACCACAGCCACGCCACCCATGACCCAGTAGATGGTGCCCATCACCGAGCGATCTGCCAGCCTGCCGCCCACCACGTTCCCGGCCACCATGCCGAGCCCATACAGGCCAACGATGACGGGGATGAAGCTAGAGCTGAAGCCGGCCAGGGACGTCATGGTGGGGCTGATGTACGTGTAGACCGCAAAGAATCCGCCAAAGCCCACAACGCCGACCAACAGAGTCAGCCATGTCTGGACCCGCTTCAAAGCGACCAATTCGGAGCCAATACTAGCGCCGGGATCCGCCTTGACGTGCGGCACAAAGAGGGCGATGCCGGCCACGGTGAGCGCGCCAATGCCGCCAACCACCAGGAACAACGTCCGCCACCCAGCCTGTTGGCCCAAGAAGGTTGCCAAAGGAACGCCGACGACGTTCGCCAGGGAAAGCCCCAGCATCACCATCGAGATGGCGCGCCCGCGTTTAGTAGGCGGAACCAGCGAGGCTGCGATCACGGCAGCGACGCCGAAGTAGGCTCCGTGCGGGAGCCCGGAGAGAAACCTGGTGATCATGAGTGACCAGTACTCAGGTGCGAAAAACGAGGAAATATTTGCGATGGTCAAGAAGCTCATCAGTACAAGGACCAAGAGCTTCCGCGGCATCCGCGCACCCAATACCGCAAAGGCTGGTGCACCAATGACCACGCCCAGAGCGTAGGCGGAGATCAGGTGTCCGGCCTCCGGTTCGGTGACATGCACCCCAGCGGCCACGTTAGGCAGCAGTCCCATCATGGCAAATTCAGTGGTGCCGATGGCAAAGCCGCCCAGAGCCAACGCCAGAATGGCCAGCGAGAGTCCTCGGGGAGACAGCTGCTTGCTGTCAGTTGTTTGGCTAAGGGCGGTAGTGGAGTTCATAAACGTCGTTTCTTCATCTGGTGGGGCATATGCGGAGCGAAGACGGCGCTGTCCGAATGAGTATCAATAAAGTCTAACGGCGCTGCCACGGGCGGTATTCCGCTGCGGGATTGAACCGGAGTGGTCCGCCGGGCTCCTCTGCCACAGGTCCAGGACAAACCCATAGACTTGGCCCGTGGTTGAGCTAAAGAAAATAGTGGGCGGTGCCGTGGTGGATTCTCTACCCGCTCCCACCGCCTTGTTGGTGGCACGGCGCTCGGCGCCGGAAGCACTCGCCGGAATGTGGGAATTTCCTGGCGGCAAAGTGGAGCCGGGGGAGGAAGCCATCGATGCCCTACACCGGGAGCTACACGAAGAACTGGGTGTTGAGGTGGCGCTGGGTGCAGAGCTGCTGGGGCCAACGGCAGCAGGGTGGCCTCTCAACGAAACTGCGGCGATGCGGGTGTGGACGGTTGAGATCACATCCGGGACTCCCCAGCCGTTGGAGGATCACAGTCAACTGCGATGGATGGACCTGAACGATCACGAGGCGCTCTTGGCCCTTGAGTGGATCCCCGCTGATTTCCCGATAGTCCATGCCCTACTGGCCCAACTAAGCGAGGGCTACCGCGCGTCCTAGATACCGGTTCGCGCGCTAGCCCTCTAGCGTTCTGTGCTTAGTGCCAAGTGGCGCGTGCCTAGTATCTAGGGACGCCTGCGTGAAGCTTTAGACCGTGGCGGCTGCGACGTCGTAATCCAAGCGCGGCAGGCGATCGCGCCAAGCGTTCTCACCTGGCTTGCCAACGTTGACCACCATGATGGCTTGCTGGTTCGTCTCAGCGAAGAAGTCAGCGTTGATGCCAGCGGCATCGAATCCGCCCATGGGGCCAGCTGCCAGCCCGGCTGCGCGCACAGCCATGATGAAGTAGCCAGCCTGCAGGTGGGCATTGCTGCTGCCCATTCCGGCGCGCAGGTCAGCATTGGCCGCGAAGGCTGCCTGCCGTGCTGCACCGGGAGGGAAGACGGTGGGGAAGTGCTCGTGCCAGTCATTGTCGAAGCTGAGGATGGCTACCAGGGGTGCGGCAGCAGTCTTGGCCTTATTGCCTTCTGCCATGTGGGATACCAGACGTTCCCGGGCCTCC
>JABBNV010000335.1 GCA_019352125.1 Acidobacteriota bacterium
GTATTCGATGGGTTTGCGCGGCGGTGTTGGGGCCTTGAGTGCCTTGGCGGCTTGATACACCGCGACCAGGGTGAGTTCTTCCTCGGAAGCGAAACGCAGGAATGCTTTCACGGCGCTGAGGCGAAGGCCAATGGTTGCCGGCTGGTAGCCCTTGGTCTGGCGCATCCAGACCAGCCATTCCTTCAGGAGCGGCCGGGTGAATTGATCGAAACTGATGTCTTGGCGGGGTAACTGTTTCTCCTCGGCCAGATAGCAGACGTAGTTCTCCAAACTGATCCGATAGGCCTCGATGCTGCGTGGGGACAGTGCCCTGACATGGGGCAGGTAGTCATGCAAATAGTTCCGGGCGTAACCCCAGAAGTCAGGCGTTGGTATTTGTGTTGGGTGTTTCATTGAAATCCCACCTCGGGAAGCAGGCCCTGGCCATTGCGGGTGAATTCGGCGTAGCCGGCCATGAAATCCGGTGATGTGTGAACGTAGTAGAAGGTGCTGCCCAGCGTGGCGTGGCCCATGTATCGGGTGAGGTAGGGCAGCATCATGTTGACGTCCTGACCTTCAGCCATCCACCGTTCGATGTTGGCGTAGGCAAAATGATGACGGAAATCGTAGGGGCGCGGTTGCTTTCCCTCGATGCTTCGGGGTAGCCCGGCTTGGTCCCAGATCCGGTTGAACATGACCCCGATCGAAACCGGAGAGACCGGTGCACCCGTGGAGGAGACGAAGAACCCGGAACGGTTTTGACCGAACCTCCGTCGGGATATCCGGTCGCAATCGCTCAAGACTGTGATGATCTCGCCGGTGATCGGCAGACGCCGGCTGCAGTTGCCCTTGGACCACACCACATCAATGAACCCCTCGGTTAGGTCTACGTCCTGGGGCTTCAGCCTGCGGGTTTCACAGGTCCTCAACCCGCAGGAATGCATCAGCGCGAAAAACGCCACGGCCTGCCATTTCCAGGGCGAGGTGGTCTCCATCGCGGCTGCGGCTAGGAAGAATGTAGAGATTTCCTCGCGACTGAATAAATATGGCTGTGAGTGGACGACTTCGCTTTTCCAGGACCCGGCGAGCACGTACGCGTCCGGGCTGCCGTGAGCACGCATCCAGCGGCCAAAGTCCCTGATGTATGACATCCAGGAAGGTGGGGAACCTGGCTGGGAAGACTTCATTTCCACGACCCAGCCCTCAACGGCTTGCCGGTTGAAAGTCTGCACGCCGTGTTCAGTGCAGTAGGCATCAAAGCTGTGCAGGTACCAGATGCGTGAATTGCCGTGGCAGCCCATGCTTTCCTTGAAGGCAAGATATTGAGTCAAATCATGCGCGAACACACTCGTGAATACGTGCCCGCTCATCAGAGCGCCTCTTTCGGCAGGGGCAGGATGCAGGCCTGCAGCCGTTCGGTATCCATGCTCAGATACACCTTGGTCGAGTCAAGATCGGCATGTCCCAGCACGGCTGCGATCGTCGGCAAAGCCGTTCCTACATGTAACAACGACGAGGCCGCGTTGTAGCGCAGGGCCCGGGTGCCAACCTTCACATCGCCCACCCCGGCACTGCGGAAGACCTTGGTGATGATCACGTAAATCGCGGCATGGTCGGCCAAAGCATGGTGCGGTGCCTTCAGCCTCAAGAACACCTCTTGTGCCTGGGAGGCCGGCCGCTCCTTCAGCACGTAGTCCGCAAGCAAGGACAGGACCAGCGGTGGCAACGGAAGCGTCAAGGGATTGCCGGTCTTTTGTTGCACGAGTCCCAACGTGGACCCACGCCAATTGATATCCGTCAGCCGTAAATTGCAGGTGTCACAGGCACGCAGGCCCGTAGCCATTGAGAGCAGGGTAATCGCCGCGTCCCTGGCCGAGACTAAACCCTGCCGGCAGGCGTCAACGACTTTCCGCTCAACCCCGGGATCAAGCATGGGAAGAATGTCATGATGCCGCCTGCTCCTGGCCAAGGCCAGCGCATCCAGCAAATCCGTGCGTGCCGTGAATTTCAGGAACGGGCGGAAACTGGAGACCGCCGACCACATGCTCGATTCCGCCCACCGGTTCCGAAGAGACTGAAGGAACCCCAGCACACTGGCCCCATCCGCATCCGGCCAGGAACAAATCCCTTCTGCTTCCAAATAAAGCAGATACTCGCCCGCCAATCCACCAAAACAGTTTCTCGTTGAACGCGCCAGCCCACGCTGGATCATCTCCTGGTCCCACAAGCCCAGCAGTGCGGCGAACTCCGCGCAGAACGGCGCCTGCCTCCGCCGCCGACGTGGCCTCATGGAAAGATCCACGGCGCCCGTGAGCACAAAGGAATCAAAGAGCCACACCAAACGCCCGTAATCGAAATGACGGGCGGAACTGTACGCCCCAGTTCTCGGGCTGGTGGTCATCGAGGCGAATTTCGCCCCCAACTCACATGAATAGATGCCGTCCCGTTCGGCGGCCAGAACTCCCAGCCACCTGATCGACTTGCCATACTGCACAATCGTGGATTGCATGTAGCCAGCGTCTTCCAACGCCGCCACAACAACCTCTCCGATGCCCGCCACTGTCGTATCCATTGCCTTCTCCTTCCATAAAAACATGGATACAAGACAGGCTAGGACGAAACATTAAGCCGAGAAACAGGGCCCCAATCCGCCCAAACACGCGCCCACCGGACCAGTCCTCGGCTTAACGAATTCCTCGGCATAATCGCTGTTAAGCCGAAT
>JABBNV010000030.1:0-414 GCA_019352125.1 Acidobacteriota bacterium
GATGCGAATCCATGCGGTGCCATATGCCCGTAGACCCAGCGTCAGCGCCCTGGCGCCCAGATAGGCAAACGCGAACGCGGCCCACAGCCACCCCAGCCCGGACGGTGCAACGTCCCCCGCGGCAGATACCCAGGCCAGGAACGGAATGTAGATCACTAAATTGGCCACCCCGGCCAGCGCCAAATAGCGAGCATCGCCAGCGCCGATCAACACACCGTCCAGCACAAACACGAAACCGGCAATAGGCTGCGCCAGGGCGACCATCAGCATGGCGGCCTGAAGTGCCCTATGCACGGCAGCCGCATCGCATGCAGCAACGCCCGCTTCGTTTCCACCCCGACTTGATGGTATCCGCCGCTGATATCCCACCAGACCGGATCGATCCCCGCCAATTCCGCCAGGCGGCCGAGATCG
>JABBNV010000030.1:424-7523 GCA_019352125.1 Acidobacteriota bacterium
CAGGATCCGTACTAAATAGCCATCCGATGTACGGCGCCAACGCCAATAGCAGCACGCCCGTGAGCACCCCGGCACCCAGCCCCCACAGCACCAGTCGACGAGTGAGCGCGTGGACCGCCGGAATGTTGTTGGCTCCTAGCTCCTTGCCAATGAGTGCCTGCGCCGCAATGGCCAAGGCGTCCAGGGCAAACGCCAGGAAGCTGAAGACAGTCATGGCCAGCTGATGCGCCGCAAGATTGACCTGGCCTTGGGCGGTGGCCACCACCACAGTGGCCAGGATAGCCACTCGCAGGCTCAGGGTACGCAGAAAGAGCCAGCCACCCGCCTTGCCTAAATGCAGTACCCCACCCCAATGCGGCCGCCACGAAACCCCGTGATTCTTGGCAGCCCGGCCAATCATGATCAGGTAGGCAACCGCCATTCCCCACTGCGCCACACTGGTCCCCAGCGCGGATCCGGTGACGGACATGCCCAGCGGGTAGACCAGGGCTGCATTCAAAGCGATGTTTGCCGTGAAACCGATGCCAGCGACCACCAACGGCGTCCGCGTGTTCTGCAGACCTCGCAACACCCCGGCGGCCGCGAAAATCAACAGCATCGCTGGTACCCCGGGCATGGACCACAGGAAGTACGCGGAGCCAAACGCGAGTACGCTGCCTTCGGCTCCCATCGAGTGCAGGAGCCGGTCACCCGCGAGCGCACCCACCACCCCAAGCCCGACGCCGAGTAGCGCCGCTAGCCATAACCCGTCACGCCCAGCGGCCAAGGCTTGCGGAATCTTACCCGCACCGAGCAATCGGGCCACGGCAGGGGTAGTCGAATAAGCCAGAAAGACCAACAGCCCCACAGCAGTTTGCAGAATCGTCGCGGCCAGACCAACGCCAGCCAGCTCTGCCACCCCTAGGTGGCCAACAATGGCCGAGTCGGCAAGGAGGAACAGGGGTTCCGCGATCAAGGCTCCCAGCGCGGGGACGGCAAGAGCCGGAATCTGCCTGCTCAGCGTCCCGCGAGGAATGGTGGCTCCTACCCCCAATTTGCGGCTTCTGTCAGGCCCAGGGGGTGTCCGGCTGGATCCGGCAGCACCATCGACGTCTCACCGGGATCCGCGCCATCCTCGGTCACCATGGCCAGTCGGGCAATTGCTTCGGTGCTCATGAGTTCTCCTCGTGAATGGTTGGGCACTACAGCCCCTCCGGTGCCAGCAACGGGCCACTTCGGGCCACCCAATTCTGTTCCGATAACCCAGTCTTCCGCCAAAGTGGGTGATGACGCTAGTAGCTGCCGCCGCCGTCGTCGCCCGCCATGTTGCTGAAGCGACTGTAGTGGCCCTGGAAGGCGACCACCATGGTCTTGGTGGGCCCGTTACGGTGCTTGGCAACAATCACGTCGGCCTCGCCCGCGCGGCTGGATTCCTTGTCATAAATGTCCTCGCGGTGCAGCAGGATCACCATGTCAGCGTCTTGCTCAATGCTGCCGGATTCACGAAGATCTGAAATCATTGGTTTCTTGTCCGTGCGCTGTTCCGAACCACGGTTCAGCTGCGAGAGCGCCACCACCGGCACTTGGAGTTCCTTGGCCAACAACTTCAAAGCACGGGAAAATTCAGAGACTTCCTGCTGGCGCGATTCCACACGCTTCCCGGAGGACATGAGCTGCAAATAGTCCAGCACCACCAGCTTCAGGTCGTGCTGTTGCTTCAGCCGCCGGCACTTTGCACGGATTTCCATCAGGGACATATTGGGACTGTCATCGATGAACAGTGGCGCATCATTCATCCGCCCCATGGTGGTGGCAATTTTAGTCCACTGATCATCCTTGACCGTGCCCTTGCGCAAGTCCTGCAGACTGATGCTCGCCTCGGCAGAGAGCAGCCTCATGGCCAGCTCATTGCGGCCCATTTCCAGCGAGAAGATCACGGTGGCCAGGTTGTGCTTAATCGCTGCGGACCTGGCCCAGTCCAGCGCAAACGTGGATTTACCGACGGCGGGACGCGCGGCAATCACGATCATCTGCCCGGGGTGCAGGCCGTTGGTCAGATCATCGAATTCGTAGAACCCGGTAGGAACCCCCGTCATCCCCTCGCCGCGGTGGCCGGACGCTTCAATCTCGTCCACCGTGGACTCCATGACGTCCTTGAGGGCAACGTAGTCCTCCGCAGTGCGGCGTTCCGCCACGGCGTACACCTCAGCCTGCGCCGCGTTGACAATGTCCTCCACCTCGCCGTCATTGCCATAGCCCAACTGCACAATCTTGGTGCCAGCGGTAACCAGTCGTCGCAGCACTGCACGTTCGGCCACAATCTCCGCGTAAAAGCCAGCGTTGGCAGCCGTAGGAACTGACTGGATCAATTGGTGCAAGTAAGCAGGGCCCCCCACGCGGGAGATTTCTTGCCGCTTGGTCAGCTCATCCGCAACGGTCACAGCGTCCGCCGGTTCGCCACGACCATACAGGTCTACAATCGCCTCATAAATTGACTCGTGGGAGGGGCGGTAGAAATCATTGCCGCGGATCACCTCTACAACGTCCGCAATCGCGTCCTTGGAGAGCATCATGCCGCCCAATACGCTCTGCTCTGCCACTAGATCCTGAGGCGGAGTGCGGGTGAGTTCACTCTCGCGAGGCGGTTCAGTCAGCTCGTGATGGCTTGCTGACATCGAGTGCCCCTTTCGGCCCGTGGAGAGATACCTCGCAAGGCTAGTTCACCTATTCATTCTGACCAAGCTCACTATCCACCATCCCTGTGGATAACGTGTGCACAGCTTGGCCTATCTTGTGCACAGTCTGGGCATAAGGCTGTGGACAAGAAAGAGTTCACTCTGCAAATATGCTTCTGACCTGCAGTTATATTGGAGGGAGCTTGTGGAGGAAAAGTTTATTGTCCCAACCTTCATCCACAGGTTGGGTGTTGACAACATGTGGGTACGGCACTAGTGGCCAGCGAGAGTCAACTCTGAGATATGCTTCACGTGTGACATAAACCACACTGATTTTGGGCGGTCCCGTCCATACATATTCCAATAACTACATATACCCAGTGCGGGAACCCCGGCACGTATGCCGCTGCGTTCCCGCGTGGGGCACCCGCCACTCAGTACCTCCGCAAATACCGGTACCTACATGGGCGCGTTTTCCCGGCCTGTATCGCAGCTTGCACTAGTGGCATAGGCTCTCTACATGGACTGGTACATTGTGGTGGTAGTTGTGGTGGCCGGTATAGCGCTCATCACTTGGGCTCTGCGTGCAGGGCGATCGCATGGAGCGGGTCTCTCCGAAGCTGATAAATACCAACGTCACCTCGCACAGCTGGCTCAGAAGCACAATCAGGAGCAGGTAGCCCGGGCTCTGGCGCTCAAACCTGCGCACCCTGCGGGACGAACCGGCTACTCGGCCAGTGGCGCCTTCCGTACCTCCCCTGCACAGGGACAGAACGAGACGCACGGCCAGAACCTTCCCGGGACACATCAGCAGCCCATGCGGATGGCCAGTGGGCAAGGGTCACAGCAACAGGCTGGCCAGCAGCTCAACCCAGCCCTCCTAGCCCAGCTTCGCCAGCTGCGAGCCAACGGCCAGCAGGTGGCAGCTATCAAGTTGCTCCGGCAGCAAACGGGCCTGGGACTGCTCGAGGCCAAACAGTTTACGGACCGTCTCTAACCTCCGGCAGCCCCCAAACCCTCCCGCGGCGGCGAAACCCACGCAAACGGACCAAACCCATGGCCGTGCCCCGGTGTTTGGTCCGTTTGCGTGGGTTTGAGCGAACTAGTCCGGCCCACGCCCAAGAAGTTGGCACAACAAAAGGGCCCCGAAGCCGTCATGGCTCGGGACCCTTTAGCTAGTCAGTGACGAAATTACTTCGAAACGACATCCAACTCGATGGTGGCGGAAACGTCGTCGTGCAGACGAACGTTGGCCTGGTACGAGCCGAGGGACTTGATGTGCGCCGGCAGTTCAACCTTGCGCTTATCGATGCTGCCTAGGCCAGCGGCCTCCACAGCTTTTGCCACATCTTCGGCCTTGACGGTTCCAAAGAGGCGGCCACTTTCACCGGCCTGTACAACCAGCTTGACCGGTTTAGCGGTCAATGCTTTAGCCTGAGCCTGTGCAGCCTCAACGGATGCGTGAGCACGAGCAGCGCGAGCAGCCTTGATGGACTCAACCTGCTTCTCGCCGCCCTTGCTCCAGGTCAGGGCGAAGCCGCGGGGCAGCAGGAAGTTACGTGCGTAACCGTCCTTTACCTCAACAACATCGCCTGCGGCACCGAGACCGGTGACTTCGTGGGTCAAAATGAGCTTTGCCATGTTTTTACTCTCTCCCTTGCTTAGCCGCGGCCAGCGCCGGAGTAGGGCAGCAGTGCAACTTCGCGGGCATTCTTGATTGCCTGAGCGATTTTGCGCTGCTCCTGAACGGTTACACCCGTGACGCGACGCGCACGGATCTTTCCACGGTCAGAGATGAACTTGCGCAGCAATGCTACGTCCTTGTAGTCGATGACGGTGACGTCAGCGGCCTTCAAGGGATTGGACTTTGGTTTGGGCTTACGGAGTTCAGCCTTAGCCATCGTGGAGCTCCTTAGTATTCGTGGAGCCCGTGGAGATTACCCCACGGGATGGAGTTCGACGGCGGTTGCCGTCTTGTATTGCTGGTGAGACTTAGAAAGGGGGCTCGGAATTGTCCGGGCCGCTGCCCCAACCCGAGGATCCACCCGACGGTGTTGCCCACGGATCTTCGGCAGGTGCCGACTGACCTTGGCCGCCACCCCAGCTTCCGCCGGAGTTTCCGCCACCAGAGTTTCCTCCACCAAAGTTGCCGCCAGCGCCGCCGGAGCGTTGCGTGCGGTTGATCTTTGCGGTGGCGTAACGAAGTGAGGGGCCGATTTCGTCGACCTCCAACTCCATGACGGTGCGCTTTTCGCCCTCTTTAGTCTCGTAGGTACGGGACTTCAATCGGCCGCTAACAAGCACGCGGGTTCCCTTCGTCAGGGACTCCGCAACGTTCTCAGCTGCCTCACGCCATACGGACGCGCGCAGAAACAGGGTTTCCCCGTCCTTCCACTCGTTCGACTGGCGATCAAAGGTCCTGGGAGTAGAAGCAACGGTGAAGTTGGCTACTGCCGATCCGCTGGGTGTAAACCGCAGTTCCGGGTCATTGGTGAGATTACCAATGACGGTGATAGTAGTTTCGCCTGCCATCTACTGCTCCTTTTCGTTCCTACAGGTGAAGATTGGAAAACGTAGTGACGGAATTACTCCGCGACTACCTTCTGGTCCTCGGGGCGGATGATCTTGGTGCGCAAGATGGTCTCGGTGAGGCTCAACTGGCGGTCAAGTTCCTGAGTGGTAGCAGGCTCAGCGGTGAAGTTCACCACTGCGTAGATACCTTCAGCTTTTTTCTTGATTTCGTAGGCCAAACGACGACGGCCCCAGATGTCTACCTTGTCGACGGTTCCGCCGTCTTTGGTGATGACACTCAGGAACTTCTGAAGTGTTGGCTCAACGGTACGCTCATCTACCTCTGGGTCGATGATGACCATCAATTCGTAAGGACGCATATGTGAACCCACCTCCTTTGGGCTAAACGGCTACGGTATTTCCGTAACAGGAGGTTCATTTGCGCGCCTGTGGACTAATGGACGGGAAACCCGACCGGCGTCAGCACAGACTTATCTAGTCTACCGCATGTCCTAAGAGGCCCGAACTACTGCTCATATGCAAAGATCAGCCCATGAACAATTCACTGAGTCAGCGAGCTAAACGAGCACGCATCCGCTACCTGCTCATGGTGGTTGGCGGACTCTTGGCTTCGGCCCTCACGGGCACCCTGGGTGAGTGGATTTATGCACCGGCAGTTGGCTGGGCTGCGGCAGCAGGGATCTATAACCTCACCGTCTGGCTGGCTATTGTTCACCTGGACAACGCGGAGACTGCACGCCATGCCACTAGCGAGGATCCCCGCCGGTCTACAGCGGACCTACTGATCCTGCTGGCCGCTGTTGGGTCCCTGATTGCTGTGGTGCTGGTAATGCTTGCTGCAAAAGATGCCCACGGCACCGCCAAATTTTTGCTTGCTCTTCTGGCTCTGGGCAGCACCACCATGTCCTGGCTGTTGGTTCATACTCTCTTCACTTTGCGCTATGCAGAAATCTACTACGGTGGAGAAACTCCAGGCGGCATTGAATTTAACCAGGAGGAAGGCCCGCAGTACACCGATTTTGCCTACATGGCCTTCAGCCTGGGCATGACCTATCAGGTCTCGGATACGGCCATCACTACCCGCACAATGCGCTCGGCAGCCCTTCGCCATTCGCTACTGGCCTTTGTGTTCGGAACCGGAATCCTGGCCACCACCATCAACCTGGTGGTTTCCCTGGCGCAGTAGAGAACAATGCGAATTCGCACGGGGCCCGTTTGGCTTCTGAAGCGTGAAGTTCAGGATCCAGGTCTGGCCAATAGTAAGAGAGCAAGGAACCTTGGACGTGGATTTCGAAGCCGATCCGACCGAGCGACCGCCATGGGTGCTTGGGTCGATGATTGCGGCCTTGCTAGCTATAGTCCTTCTTTGGCTCTGGGACGGATCAGATGCCGGCGTTGTTCTTCAGATCGGTACGTATATTGTCGGGGTCATTGCCGTCGTGCACCTGGCCTCGGCGGCATCAGACCGCTACAGATTTTGGTACTGGGCGTTGATGGTTCTGCTAATAGGTTTGTTGTCGGTGATTTTTCATCCGCATCCCCCGGTTCAGGTATCCCTAGTCTTAGCCGTGTCTCCTGCTGATGCCCTCTTCGTCGTCGGGCCTAGGTCGCACTTCAGATTACGCATCCGGAGCGGCCCTTATCTTTTTCTGTCTCGCGGCCGGACCAACGACGGAAATATTCAGATTTACCGGGACGGCGGCGATTCTCACTATTGCTTCAGTCCTGGTCTACGTGAGGTGCAACCCCGACCTCGCCACGGCGGCGAACTCCTGGGTCTCGGCGGACCCTTGGGAATCGGGCATCCAAAGCTAACTAGCCGCTAGTCCGCCCGGCTCAAGCAAGCCGGAAACGAAACACGGAATTGGGCGACCTCGGATGACAACTGGCAGCTAGCGCTGCCCGGGGCTATT
>JABBNV010000030.1:7533-9038 GCA_019352125.1 Acidobacteriota bacterium
ATTGCTTCAGTCCTGGTCTACGTGAGGTGCAACCCCAACCTCGCCACGGCGGCGAACTCCTGGGACTCGGCGGACCCTTGGGAATTCGGCGACCTCGGATGACAACTGGCAGCTAGCGCTGCCCGGGGCTATTGACGGAGGGCTGTGCGGAAGAATTCCTCGGCAACCAACGCCAAGCGGTACGGGTCCTGCACTCCGCACAGTTCCCGGGCGGAGTGCATGGACAGCAGCGCGACGCCGACGTCCACGGTGCGGATGCCCATGCGGGTAGCGGTCAGCGGCCCAATAGTGGAACCGCACGGCATGTCGTTGTTGGAGACGAATTCCTGGTACGGAACGTCCGCCGCGGCGCACAGCCGAGCAAAGAACGCGGCACCCACGGCATCCGTCGCATAGCGCTGGTTGGCGTTGATCTTCAGCAGCGGGCCACCGTTGAGGACAGGGTGGTTTGCAGGGTCGTGGCGCTCCGGATAGTTGGGGTGAATGGCGTGGCCAGCATCCGCGGAGAGGCAGAACGACGACGCGATCGCCTGCCGCCGCTGGCTGTCCGTTGCGCCCAACCCGTCGCTAACGCGGTTCAGTACGTCCTCGAGGAAGGGCCCGGAAGCGCCGGACCGGCTGGCGCTACCCACTTCCTCATGGTCAAAGGCAGCCAGCACGGGAATTGCGTTGGCAGAAGAACCAGAATCCAGGGAGATGAGCGCGCTCAGGCCCGCATGCACAGAGGATAGGTTGTCCAGGCGGCCGGAAGCGAAGAACTCCTCAGCCGCTCCAAAGACTGCACCCGGCGCCGTATCCGCCACGAGGACGTCGTACCCGGCAACATCTGCCGCAGCTACGCCGGCGCGCTGAGCCAACAACTCCAGAAGGTCCGCGTCCGCCGCTACCCCCAAACCCCAGATAGGGTTCATATGCCGCTGCTTATCCAGCGTCAGGCCCTCATTCACGCTGCGATCCAAGTGGATGGCCAGCTGCGGAAACCGCAGTAGGGGGCCAGTCGTGCAAAGGTGAGTGGCGCCGTCGTTCGTCACAAGCCGCCCCGCTAAGGTGAGTTCGCGGTCCAGCCAGGAATTGAGCAACGGGCCGCCGTAAACCTCTACGCCGGCCTGCAACCAGCCAAAGGCGCCGGTGGTGGGCCTCGGCTTGAGTTTGAAGCCGGGTGAATCAGTGTGCGCGCCCAAAACGTTGAACGCTGTAGTGGCCGTGGCACCCTCTGGAAGCACCCAGGCGATCAGCGCACCGTCACGCACCACAAAGTATTTCCCCGCAGATGCGGGCCATTCTTGCGACTCCGCCAGCTGGCTAAATCCGGCCGCCGAAAGACGTGCGGCACCCACGTGAGCGGCATGAAAGCTCGACGGCGACTCGGCAACGTAGCTGCCAAGGTCATGGATGTGCTCTACTGCGGTGCTGAACTGAGGCATGTTTCCACTCTAGTAGTCAGGATTACTGGGCGTGACCAGGCCCGACTCGTAGGCGTAGACCACGGCCTGAACCCTGTCCCG
>JABBNV010000030.1:9048-11479 GCA_019352125.1 Acidobacteriota bacterium
CTGTCCCGCAGCGCAAGTTTTGTCAGCACCTTCCGAACATGAGTTTTAACGGTGGCCTCGGAGAGGAAGAACTTCTGCGCAATTTCAGCGTTGGACAATCCATCTGCAATCACCCGCAACACCTCGGTTTCGCGTGGGGTGAGCGTGGCCAATAGTGGGTCACTGTTGGGTGCTGCCTCTGGCCTTGAGCGCACAAAGTTCTCCAGCAGCCGGGCGGTCACGCGGGGAGCAACCACCGCGTCTCCGCTGGCCACCAACCGCACAGCATCCACCAATGCCGCAGGCGCCACGTCCTTGAGCAGAAAGGCACTGGCCCCGGCCCGCAGCCCGGCAAACGCGTATTCATCCAGATCAAACGTGGTCAGAATAATCACTCGCGCGCTGGAGGCACCGGCCGATATGGCGCGGGTGGCCTGGATGCCGTCCTGGAGCGGCATCCGCACGTCCATGAGCACCACGTCCGGTTTGAGCGACTCGCACATCCGGGCGCCCGCAACGCCGTCGCCCGCCTCACCCACTACCTCAAGATCATCTTCGCCTTCCAGAATCAGGCGAAAACCCAGGCGGAGCAGGGGTTGATCATCCACCAGCAGCACTCGAATACGGTTGCCGTTCACCTAATTACCTTCCTGGTTCAGCTGGCCATTCGTGGTTGGAGACCCGGCCGCACCGCCAGCCGCATCGGAGTAATGCAGCACGGCCTCTACCTGCCAGCCACCGTGTGGCGAGGGCCCCGCCGTCACCCGTCCAGCGTAAATGCTAGCCCGCTCCCGCATACCTGGAATCCCGCTCCCGTTGCCTACGGAGGGGGCCAGTGTTTCCGCGCCGTTGTCGCTGATTCTCAAGGTGACCTCCTGGGCCAATGGGCTGTGCAGAATTTCCACCCTCACTCGGGAAATGTGCTTGCCGTACCGGAGCACGTTGGTCAACGCCTCGCCAATAATCCGATGGATGGTGAGAGCCAAGGCTGGATCTGACGGCACCGGTGAGCCAGCCGTGGTCAGTGTCACCGGCAAGCCCGCAGCCACAAACCCGCGAAGCAACTGTTCCAAATCCTCCGCCGCTGGTAGCGGTGCAAGGGGTGCACGGCCAGGGTGCTCCTCACGAAGTACCCCCAGTACTCGGCGCATGTCCGCCAGTGCGGTACGCCCAGTTTTTGACAGTTCGCCCAGCACCGTCGCTGCCCGCCCGGGATTCGTTGAAACGGCGACGGCGGCACCATCGGCAAGCGCCACCATAACGGTCAGCGAGTGCGCCACCACGTCATGCATTTCACGGGCAATCCGCGTACGTTCCGCCATGGAGGCCAGCCGCACATTACGTTCAGCCCAGGCGTGCAGGGCCTGATCGTAGTCGCGGCTCCGACGAACCGATATCCCAATTCCTGTACACACCACGTTCGTCAGGAGCACGGCAACAGCGGTGATGAGGCCAAAGGTAAATTGATTCCCCACCTCTGCTGCCGAAGCAAGGTTCCGGACGTCGTACATAGTAATGAAGTAATAGCTGGGGAGCACGCTGACTGCGGCCGTGATCAGAAACGCCGTCCTAGCCCTGTACTTGAGGGCGACCGCGTAGAGCCCAAACCACAGACTCAGCCCCGAATTTGTAGCCACCGGCTCGGTAAACAGGATCAGTGTCTCCAGGCCAGAAAATACTAAAGAAATAACTATGGGACTACGACGACCCAACAGCAGCAGTAGCCCAATGACCAGCACCATAATGGCCTGTTCCCAGCTGCCGTGCCCCGCTTCGGTGATGACGGCGGGTAATGACAACAGCACGTAGGCAACTGAAACCACCTCATCGGTCAGTCGCGGCCGCTCATAGAGGTACCGCCGCAGCCTGCCACGCCGTCGTGCGGTAAATTCCGTAGCCGTGAATTCGCTGCCGAAAGAGTTGGTAGGTTCCGTGCCGGCCGTTCGTTCCGGCACGGGACCTACCTGGTTAATGGGGTGCATGGGCGGTGAGCGCTGACTTAGACGTCTCTGGTCTTGACGGAAATCATTGCAGGAATCAGGAACACCAGAACGTAGCCCAGGAAGATCAGTCCGGCCGGGCCCGGATCAAGCACCGCATCCGTGTGGCCAATGGCGAGCATCTGGCCGCCTGTTGCGCTGGGGGTGTACTGCTGGACATATTTCCAGAAGTCACCGGGCACCAGAGAAAGGAATTGGGTGGCAAAGGGCAACAGGAAGAAGATTCCCATCAGAATAGCAATGGAACCTGCAGAGTTGCGCACCAGAGCGGCAAGGGAGAGGCCCATAAGTGCTACACCCGCAACGTAGAGCCCACCCAAGAAAATGGTGCGCCACACCCCGTCTGTAGAGAAGTCCACAGTGATGTTGTGACCCTTCAGGATGGCCATAGAGACCAGGAAGGAGATGATGGACGCGATGGTGGTCAACACATAAGACACCACCACCAACAC
>JABBNV010000030.1:11489-17319 GCA_019352125.1 Acidobacteriota bacterium
ACCCCTGCTTTGGCCAGGAATGCCGGGATTCGCTTCGGCACAGCCGCGAACGTGGAGCGAATCATGCCGGTGCCATATTCGGAAGCGAGGAACAGCACGGCAAGGGAGCCCACAATGAGCACGCCTATTTGCAGGCCAGACGAGGGAAGGTTGTAGAGGGCAAATTCCGGACCCAACGCTTTCTCGGCCTGATCAAGGGTCATGGTGCCACCGCCGGGGGCACCATTCCGCGGTCCGGCACCATCCATCAGAGACGTGAGGGCCTGTCCACGAATGAAAGCCACCAGCGCGGCAAACCCCACAATGGCCACTAGGGTAGCAATCAAGAGGATTACCGTAGACGGCAACGTGCGGAATTTGATCCACTCACTGCGGAAGACGCCGGCGAAGGTTAGTCCGTGGTGACCGGCCGACGACTGTTGCGCGCTGGCTCGGGTATCAATGGTGCTCATTTGGCTACATATCCTTCGCTAGGAGCGGGAGTTTCAGTAGTGGGTGCACTGGCTGTGTGTGCGCCGTGGCTAGCGCCACCCTCCACCAGCGAGTGATACTCCACCTCATCTTTTGTCAGGTTGAAGTACGCCTCTTCCAGCGAGGCGCTGATGGGTGTTAGCTCGTAGACCAGCACGCCGTTGCGCAGAGCAACATCCGCAATTGCTCGAGTATCGAGCCCGGCTACCTCAAGCGTTTCATTGTCCGTATGCGAAATGGTGACCCCCTGACCGGCCAGCAGTCGGGACAGCTCGCTCACTGCGGCGGTGCGGACGCGGCAACGAGCCTGCTGGTTTCCCGCGATAATCTCCGCCATCGGTGCATCCGCAATAATCCGGCCACGGCCAATGACAATCAAGTGATCAGCTGTTTGCGCCATTTCTGACATGAGGTGGGAGGAGAGGAAAACCGTTTTTCCCTGTCCAGCCAGATAACGCACCAAGTTGCGCACCCACTGCACACCCTCCGGATCCAAGCCGTTCACGGGCTCATCCAGAATTAGCGTCTGTGGGTCACCCAGCAGGGCGTTCGCAATGCCCAAGCGCTGGCCCATGCCCAAGGAGAATCCTCCGGCCTTCTTCTTGGCCACGCCAGCCAGGCCGGTCATCTCGATCACTTCATTGACGCGCTGGGCGGGAATGTTGTGGGTTGCGGCCATGGCCCGCAAATGGTTCTGAGCGCTGCGCGAGGTATGAACTGCCTTGGCATCCAGCAGCGCACCCACCTGATGCAGTGGATCCTTGTGCTCGGCATAGCGCTTGCCGTTGACCAGCACACTGCCGGCGCTCGGCTTGTCCAGACCCATGATCATGCGCATGGTGGTGGACTTTCCCGCGCCGTTGGGACCCAAGAACCCGGTCACCATCCCGGGTTTGACCGTGAAAGTGACACCGCCGACGGCGGTCTTGGGGCCATAGTGTTTAGCGAGGTCTGTTGCCTCAATCATGAATGTCCCTATCTGTGCTCGCGGCAAATTCTGGTGGTCGGTGGTGCGGACAAATCCGCTGGCCCACCGCCCAAGCTCCACGCTACGCGGCGCAGAGCCGGATTTCGCCTTCCGCAGGGATGATTCCCACCCGGATGGACTCATCCTCAGGGATGAGGTGGCAGGCAAAGAGCCAATGCACAGCAAATACACAGCTGCTTACCCACGCGCTAAGAGCGCCCGGCCTTAGTCTCCTGCCATGCTCTCCAAGACAATTCTGATTAATGGCGGCGTGGGTGTGGCCATTCTAGGGGTGGCCGCTGGCGCCATTCTGGTACTGACCGGCAGCCCAGCCTCCACAACATCGTCCACTTCCAGAACCGTGGCTGTGTCCACTGCTGACCTTTCCTCCGTCGCAACGGCCAGCGGGAACGTCTCGCCAGCCAGCACTACGGTTATCAACGCACAAAACTGCACAGGGCCTATTGCCAGCGTGGGTGCCACCGTTGGCCAGCAAGTATCGGCGGGGCAACAGTTGGTGTCGATTGATCCCACCAACGCGCAGAATGCCCTGGCAGTGGCACAGGCTCAACTGGACACAGCCAATGCTCAAGCCAGTACGCAGACTCAAACGGCCAGCAACCAGATCTCTTCGGCGAACCAGAGTTTGCTCAACGCTCAACAATCCGCAGCCCTGGACGCCAGCCAATCAGCGGCAACAATTGCAGCGGACCAAACTGCAGTGAACAATGACGCGACTACCGTCGTAGCTGCACAAACCGCAGCACAGTCAAACTCTCAACCGGCCCAACAAGCCCTCGCATCAGCCCAAGCTCAACAGACCAAGGACGTAGCTGCCCTGACTCAGGCGCAATCTCAAGCCGCCACGAGCAGCCTGAAGGATAAGCAACAGGAAGCCACCGCGGCCAACGCGCTCACCTCTGCTCAGAACGCTGCTCCGTCCACCAACACCACGTCCGCTCAAATCGCCGTCGACACCGCCCAAAAGAACTTGGCATCGTGTTCCCTGACTGCACCAGTTTCCGGGACTATTACCGCCGTGAACGCGGTGGTGGGCGGGAATGCTGGAGGAAGTAGCGGTTCCACGCAATCCAGCTCAGGAGGTACAACGGGCGCCAGCAGCACCTCTGCCAACGGATCAGCCAGCGCATCCTCCGGCTTGGTCACCATCTCTGACACGGCGCACCTCCAAGTGGTGGCCAGCTTTGCAGAGGCAGATATCTCTGCCATGAAGGTGGGTGACGCTGCCGTGTTCACTTTTCCCGCTATCAAAACCGACTCCTCCGCTGCCCCCGTAACCGGAACTATTGTTGCCATTGCCCAAACGGCAACCACCGCCAATAACGTAGTCAGTTACCCAGTAACGATCTCCATCATGAATCCACCGTCCACTCTGCGCCTGGGCCAAAGCGCGAATATCTCTGTGACCACGGCAACAGCCAAATCAGCCATGGTGGTACCCACGCTGGCCATCACCACCACCGGGGCCAAAGAAACCGTCAACGTACTGCGCAACGGCAACGTAACCCCTACGCCGATTACCACCGGCATTGCCGCGAATGGTCGCACCCAAGTGCTCACGGGGCTGAGTGCTGGAGACCAGATTGAGTTGCCGGCCATCTCCTCATCCCTGGACACGGCAGGAACCACCACACGCACTGGCGCTGGCAGATTCGGCGGCGGCACCGGCGGGTTCGGCGGCGGCACAGGTGGAGGTACACGTGGAAACGGTGGCTAACCCCATGGCCCACGCACACGCGTGGCCCGTCATCGCCCTTGATCACGTCAGCAAGATTTATGGTCAGGGTGAAGCCGAGGTTAAGGCTTTGGATGATGTCTCACTCACTATCGATCACGGAGATTTCGTGGCCATTATTGGCGCTTCCGGTTCGGGAAAATCCACCATGATGAACATCATTGGCGCGCTGGATGCACCAACCCTCGGAACGTTTCACCTGGACGGAATCGACACTAATTCGATGGACGAGTACCAGCTGGCGCAAATTAGGAATCGCAAGATCGGGTTCGTCTTCCAGAACTTCAACCTGATCCCGCGCACGCGTGCAGTTGAGAACGTGGCGATGCCGCTCGCCTATGCTGGAGTTCATCGAGCGGACCGGCGGGAACGAGCCTTGGCTGTCCTGGAATCCGTGGGGCTGGGCAGCCGCGCACGGCACCTGCCCTCCCAATTGTCAGGTGGTCAGCAACAGCGCGTGGCCATAGCCCGGGCGTTGGTCACCCATCCCGTGCTGCTTCTTGCCGATGAGCCCACTGGGGCCCTGGATTCCAAGGCGTCTCATGAGATCCTGGACCTCTTTGACACTCTGCACGCACAAGGCCGCACCGTGGTGATGATTACTCATGAGGCCTCCGTGGCGGAACGCGCCAGCCGGTTGGTGCACATGCGCGATGGGCACATCATTGCGGACGAACGGCTGCGCGAACTCCCCACCACACAGTTGGAAGTCAGCCTGTGAATATTGCTGAATCCTTCCGTTTCGCGCTCACCGGCGTGCTGGCGAACAAGATGCGCTCCATCCTCACTACGCTGGGCATCTTGATTGGTATTGCCGCCGTGATTATTTTGCTGGCCGTGGGTGCCGGAACCTCCAACGCCATCAAAGCCCAAATTGCCAAACTGGGAACAAACGTCCTCACCGTGAGCCGGCAAACAACAGCTGGCGGCAGAGGGCCTACCGGAGCAGTGGCGGGCACACGCAGCCGCAGCACCAACCTCACGACTGCGGATATGGCCGCCTTGACGGATCCTGTCCTTGCCCCGGATGTTGACGCTGTGGCACCCGTGGTCAGCGCTGCGAACGTCACCAGCACGTATCAGGATGCCAGCCACGCCGTCGGCACCTTCGTGGGCACCACACCACAGTATTTTTCGATCGCCAATGACACGCTGGCCGCCGGAAGCCTCTTTACGGATGCAGATGTCACAGCCAGCAATCCCACCGTGGTGATTGGTGACACCGTGGCTCAGGCCTTGGTGGGTTCACGAACTTCCGCTGCGGTGGGGCAAACGATCGCCCTGAACGGACAGAACTTTGTGGTCTCTGGGGTGCTGACAGCCAAGGGTTCCTCCGGTTTTAATGATCCGGATGACATTGTGGTGATCCCTCTGTCCGTCGCGCAGGATAAGTTCACCGGCTATTCGCCGTCGCTCGCGTCCATCAGTGTTCAGGCACGCTCCTCCGACGTGATGAATCAAGCACAAAATGAGATTCAAAGCATTCTAGACGCTCGCCACTCAGTGACCAGCGCCAACCGGGACTACGTGATCCGCAACCAGGCTCAGGTACTCACCACGGCCACCTCAACCACCACCACCTTGACGGTGCTCTTGGGAGCAGTTGCGGCTATTTCGCTCCTGGTGGGCGGCATTGGGGTCATGAACATCATGTTGGTCACTGTCACCGAGCGCACACGCGAAATCGGAATCCGCAAGGCCATTGGCGCTTCCCGCTCCAGTATTGTTGGCCAGTTCCTGATTGAATCGCTGATCATTTCCGTAATCGGCGGGATCCTGGGAATAGCCGTGGGCTTCATTGGCAGCGCATTCCCCATCCTGGGAACCCAGCCACAGGTTCAGTGGTGGACCGTCTGGGTTTCGTTCCTGGTCTCCGGTGCCATTGGCCTGATCTTTGGTATTTACCCCGCCAACAAGGCCGCTAAGCTGCGGCCCATAGATGCTTTGAGATACGAGTGATGCCGCATGAGTGAACCAATCAACGATGCCACCGTCCCCCTATACGTTCAGGAATCCCCCCTACCTAGTCAGCAGCTAGAGGGGCAATTCGAGGTCGAGGAGCCATTTGTCCCCAAACCGCGCTACAGGATGCAGCGGTCCACACGAGTTCTGGCCGGCTGCCTGTTGGTTGCGGTGGGATTCTTTGGCGGGGTTGTGGTCAATAAAACCGTCGACGGCGGCAACAGCCGAAGTGGGCGCAGCCAGTTCCAGAACGCAGGCTTCACGGGCGGTGGTGCCGGCGGAACTGGGGGCACCCGAACCGGACGTGGCGGGACTGGCTCCGCCTCAACCGGTGGGAGTGGCAAGACTGGCTCGGGCGGATAGCCGCACTAGTGCTCTGCCGCGAGCTCCGTTTCTGCCAGTGGCCTAGCGGCCGGCGCCGTGAGAATAGAGGCAATTATGGCCACTCCTACGGCCAGTAAGGCCAACCGAATGGTGAGATGGTCCGCCAGGAAACCCAAGAGAGGTGGGCCAGCCAGGAAGGCCACATAGCCAATGGTGGAGACCACTGACACCCGCGCAGCAGCATGCTGAGGGTCATCAGCCGCGGCACTCATCCCCATCGGGAAGCCTAGGGCAGCACCCGCCCCCCATAGGATGGCCCCCAGTGCGGCAAGCCACACGTTCGAAGCAAA
>JABBNV010000336.1 GCA_019352125.1 Acidobacteriota bacterium
GCTACAGGAGCCTCAATGAGCCCCTAAGCAGCCCGCCAGTCATTAATACAGGGACTAAAGCGTCCCACACGTCATTAATGCAGGGTTGGTGTGTACAGTGTACACACCAAAACAGCCCCTAAAACACCCGAAACAGGCCCCTGACCTGCGACGATGCTCTGTGCCCGAGGTGGGATTCGAACCAGACTTTCACCCCTACAAACACAGGGAACTTCCCAAAACATCCCCAATCCGGCCCAGTCCGGCACCAATACGACACAGTCCGACAGGAAAAGTTTGTACGTTGTACACACCACTTTTGGGCCAGTCCAGAAGTCGTTCGGACGCAACACAGGATTCGGTATTTCCCAACTTTCGCTGCACAAGTGCCAATGGCCAAAATAAGTACATACACGTTCTCAGCCCGGTGACGTTCGCTCTGCACAGGATCTTTGGCAACTGATTTCCCGTATCTGATCGAAGCACTGTCAATGAACTGGCCATATCCAGATACCCCTCAGATTCTGACGCGAGCCAAAGAGACTTGAACTCCGAACCTCCTCATAGGGAACGGCTCATATCAACGATTGTGGATGACTGCCAGTACCCCGATATTCCTCGTAAATACAGGGTTTTTTCTAACAGTCCACGAGCATTGATATATGAAGGTTTTCCATCGTCTCCGTGGGGTAACGGTGGGGCGAACTCGGTGCGACAAGAAGCAACGTCGCGGTCGCAAACACCGCTTCCCTGCGACGTCTCGACACTCAGCCAGGCCATATTTGGGCGGCCAGACGGAATCCTCAAAGGCTGGGATAACGGCCGCCAAGAGCAGGCCTAAAATCCCTACACGCCAGGAGTCAAGTAAAACTCGGACAGACCCGACCATTTTTGAATGATGCTGTCGTCCGCCGTGGACGGCTGTGAATCGCAACGCTCAATGGCGTTCTTTTTGCAGCGCTATCTGGCGTTCCAAGTCGGCACCGCGTCGGTCTTCAGATGGTGCTGTCGTTGGAGCTCGCGGTACACCGTCGTCCGGAACAGCTCGGCCAGTTCGGCCTGCGCGCGCTCCCCGGCGTCGTGCAGGGTCAGAAGGTGCTTCCGCTGCGTCTTGGACAATTTCGGCTTCTTACCCTTCAACCGCCCCTTCGCTCTTGCGACATCCATCCCTTCGAGAGTGCGCATTCGGATCAGATCGGCTTCAAACTCGGCCACCATTCCCAGGACGCTAAACAGCAGCCGACCTACCGGGCCAGTAGGATCGTGGCTGTTGCCGCCGAAACTAAGCACCACCCCTTTGGCCATCAGCTCCTCGGCAATGTCCCTGGCATCAGAAAGGGAGCGCGCCACCCGGTCGAGTTTGGTCACCACCAGCGTATCGCCGGCCCGGCACGCAGCCATCGCTTCACGGAGCCCAGGGCGCACTCGACCCGCTTGCCAAATATACCCCCTAGGGGTATATTTGGGGTGTTGTCAGTGAAGTGGTTTGTCCAGCCCCCGCGGTAACCCCGGGGGCGTTACAGCCGTTCAACCCCAGCACCCCATTACTCCTTCTCGAAAAGGATCCAGCTGACATGTGCGGAACAGATACCCGGACCGAACTTTCCGCCGCCGCGCTGGAGCAGTCCGGCTGCGGCTGTTGCTCAGCCGGGGCCCAAACAATGGCGCTGCCCGTGTCCGAGGGCTCCGTTTACTCCATTGAGGGACTCGCCTGCGGGCACTGCGTCCAGATCGTAGAAAAGGCAGTGGCCTCCGTGGACGGGGTGGAATCCGCGGCCGTCGAGCTCGTCGCCGGGGGCACATCCCGCCTAGCGGTAACCGGGGCCGCCAGCGCAGACGCTGTCCGGGACGCCGGGGCCGGGGCCGGGTACAGCCTCACGCCCAGCCGGTAATCCCGGCGGCGCACCCGTGGCGGTCAGGCGCAGCAGGGCCTCCGGACGCCGGCAAAATTCCTAAGGAGCACACCATGGACCACGGCCATCACAACGGACGTATCGCCCGGCATGACGCGCCAGACGCCCCCCACCCCGGGTCCGCCGTCGCGCACGCAGCTGATGCCCATGCCGACCATCCTCACGGCAGGGACGATGAGCACATGGTGCACACTCAGGGCCAGCACGCCGGCCACAGCGTTGCCATGTTCAAGAAGAGGTTCTGGCTCACGCTGGCCCTGTCCGTGCCAGTTGTCTACTTCAGCCCGATGTTCGCGGATCTGCTCGGCTACATGCCCCCGGTCTTCCCCGGCTCGGTCTGGACCCCGCCGGTGCTGGGCACCGTGATCTTCTTCTACGGCGGCCAGCCCTTCCTCAAGGGTGGCCTGGAGGAGCTGAAGGTCCGGAAACCGGCCATGATGCTGCTGATCGCCATGGCCATCAGTGTCGCGTTCAGCGCCTCCTGGGTCACCAGCCTCGGGATCGGCGGTTTTGACCTGGACTTTTGGTGGGAGCTGGCCCTGTTGGTGGCGATCATGCTGCTGGGGCACTGGATCGAGATGCGTGCCCTCGGCTCCGCCCGGGGCGCCCTTGATGCTCTCGCCGCACTGCTGCCGGACGAGGCGGACCGGATCACCGCAGATGGCACGGAAACCGTCAAAGTCAGCGAACTCGTGGCAGGTGACACCGTCCTAGTCCGCTCCGGAGCCAGGATGCCCGCCGACGGCGTAGTCGTCGGCGGGCAGGCCGAGTTCGACGAATCGATGATCACC
>JABBNV010000031.1:0-2436 GCA_019352125.1 Acidobacteriota bacterium
AGACGATCCCCACCGGTTCCATTGCCCTGGATGTCGCGCTGGGCATAGGTGGCCTGCCGCGCGGGCGCATTGTGGAGATTTATGGCCCGGAATCCTCGGGTAAAACCACCGTTGCGCTGCATGCTGTAGCCAATGCTCAGCGTAATGGCGGCATCGCGGCGTTCATTGACGCAGAGCACGCACTGGATCCTGACTACGCTGCCAAGCTCGGAGTGGACGTTGACGCCCTGCTGGTTTCACAGCCGGACACGGGTGAGCAGGCTCTGGAAATCATGGATATGTTGATCGGCTCCGGGTCCTTGGACATCGTGGTTATTGACTCCGTGGCTGCTCTCGTTCCGCGTGCTGAAATCGAAGGCGAAATGGGTGATTCTCACGTTGGACTGCAGGCTCGCTTGATGAGCCAGGCTCTGCGTAAGATTACTGGTCGCCTGAGCCAAACAAAGACTACCGCCATCTTCATCAACCAGTTGCGTGAAAAGATCGGTGTCTTCTTCGGTAGCCCGGAGACCACTACCGGTGGTAAAGCGCTGAAATTCTACGCTTCAGTGCGCATTGATGTTCGGCGTATCCAGACCTTGAAAGAGGGCACTGAGTCCGTCGGTAACCGCACCAAGGCCAAGATTGTGAAGAACAAGATGGCGCCGCCTTTCAAGATCGCTGAATTCGACATTATTTACGGGCAAGGGATTTCCCGCGAGGGCGGCATTATAGACATGGGTGTAGAACACGGACTGATCAAAAAGTCCGGTTCTTGGTTCACCTATGACGGCGACCAGCTGGGGCAGGGGATGGAGAATTCACGCCGGTTCCTGCGAGACAATCCAGAACTCGCGGAGGAGCTGGAACGGCTCATTAAAGAGAAGCTCGGTGTTGGTGTCATCAAGCCGGCCACAGAGGAATCAAAGGCTCCTGCGCTCAAAGCAGTTGACGGATTTTAGCCGTCGGTTAGTGCCTGCATCATGAGTTTCGCCCGAGACAGCAAGCCGGCCCCCGAGCTGGATCCAGATGCGGATCCAGCGGATGTAGCGCGCACGATCGTTCTCCGCGCGCTCACGGCCTCGGCCAAGAGTCGCAAACAGTTGGCGCAAAAACTGTCAGAGCGACACATTCCCTCCGAGGTCGCTGAGGCTGTGCTGGATCGGTTCGAAGAAGTGCAGCTCGTCGATGATGCAGCCTTTGCCGAGCAGTGGGTGCGGAATCGCTTTAACACCCGATCATTGGCTCGCGGGGCGCTGCGGCGCGAGCTCGGTGAGAAAGGCATCACGGGGGAGGTGGCTGAAGCTGCCCTTGAACAACTTGCCGTTGAGGATGAGACGGAGGCGGCAAGGGAACTCGTGTCGCGAAAGCTAACTCCCAGCAATCTTGCGTTGCTGGAGGTCGAAGGCGGCAGGGACAAGCTGGTGCGCAGGTTGGTGGGGCAACTCGCGCGCAAGGGATACTCGCCGGGCATGGCATTGAATATTGTGAATCAGCAGCTGGACGGAACTGAGCCTGATGATTCGGAGGTTGAACTTGCCACAGTCATACCAATTCGTCGATTTTGAGGTTACCCACGGTATGCTGAGCTTCATATGTTCAGGTTCAAGCACGGATTGAGGGTTCTACTCGCGTCGACTGCGGTCGGCGTGTTTGTGCTGTCCGCATTCGCTCCGGTAGCCGCGAGTGCAGATGATGCACCTCCTAGTGGCTTTCCCACCTGGTCCGACGTGGAGCAGGCGAAGTCGAGCCAAGAGGCCAAATCTGCCGAGGTGGATAAGATCACGTCCCTGCTTGCGTCTTTGGGTGCGCAGTCCGAAGCACTGGGCACGGCAGCAGTCACGGCCAGCGGCGAGTACGCCGTTGCCAAGGCAGCGCTGGACGCAGCCAGCGCCAAGGTTGACGTCTTGGCCGCGCAGACCAAACAGGCTCGGGCTCAAGCGGACAAGTACAAGAAGGAAGCCGGTGCCCTGGCCGCGCAGAGCTACAAAACCGCTGGCGCCAACGTTGGCATTTTTGTGGCCCTCAATGCTCTGGGAAGTCCGGACGGCATCCGTCAACTGGACTTGATGAATGCCGTGTCGGCGAAGACCACTACGTTGTACAACAAGTCTTCCCAAGTGGCGAACACCATCAAGTCACTGACCCAGCAGCAACAGGCAGCGACGGATGTCCGTACCAAGCTAGCCAGTGACGCTGCCAAGAAGCTTGCTGCTGCTGAGGCTGCGAAAGCTGCCATGGAACAACAGGTGAATACAGAGCAGGCGCAGAGCCAAACGCTCGTTGCCCAACTGGCTTCCCTCAAGGACACCACGGCGGCTGTGGAGGCACAGTACCAGCAGGGGGTTGCCGCTCAGGCAGCTTATGAGGCGGCGCAGGAAGCTAAGCGCCAAGCGGCTGCTGCTGCTGCGGCTGCTGCGCAGGCGGCGGCTAACGCTGCGGCAGCCAACCAATCCG
>JABBNV010000031.1:2446-3120 GCA_019352125.1 Acidobacteriota bacterium
TCATCCCCGTTGCGGAATTGCTGCCGACCATTCCGAACAATGGCGTCAATAATCCGGCCGGCGCGCAGGCATACGCCAGTTCCGTGCTGGGTGCGCACGGTTGGGGGCAGGATCAATTTGGCTGCCTGGTGCAACTGTGGAATCAAGAATCTTCGTGGCTGACCAATGCCACCAACCAGAGCTCCGGGGCTTACGGGATTGCCCAAGCCCTGCCGCCCGGAAAATACAGCGAGGCTGGCGGTGACTGGCTCACCAATTACCGCACCCAAATCAACTGGGGCCTCGGCTACATCGCTAACCGCTACGGCAGCCCGTGCGGGGCGTGGAACCACGAGGTCTCGTTCAACTGGTACTGAGCGCCAACCTCTGACGCCGAACCTCGGTTAGTCTGCTGTGCCTTGCGGACTTAAGATAGTTAGGTGAGTATCAGCATTTCCGACGAACCCGCCGTTGAAACGAATCCCGTTGTCCCTGCGCCACGCACCTATGAAGTGCGTACTTTTGGCTGCCAAATGAACGTGCACGATTCGGAGCGCATGGCCGGTTTGCTCGAGGCAGCGGGGATGGTGCCGGCCGAATTAGTTGTCTCGGATAGCCCCGAAAATGCCGCGTCCAAGGCCGACGTCGTCGTCTTTAACACCTGCGCCGTGCGGGAAAACGCTGACAACAAGTTG
>JABBNV010000031.1:3130-13367 GCA_019352125.1 Acidobacteriota bacterium
GGGTGTCTGGCGCAGAAGGATAGGGACACCATACTCAAGCGCGCTCCGTGGGTGGATGTAGTTTTTGGAACTCACAACGTTGGCTCGCTGCCCACCCTGTTGGAACGTGCGCGGCACAATGATGATGCTCAACTGGAAATTCTAGAATCCCTGGAGGTCTTCCCCTCCACACTGCCCACCAAGCGCGATTCTGTCTATTCGGGCTGGGTGAGCATCTCCGTAGGCTGCAATAACACGTGTACGTTCTGCATTGTGCCCTCCCTGCGCGGCAAGGAGCGGGACAGGCGCCCCGGCGAGATTTTGGCCGAGATTCAGGCTCTGGTTGACGACGGTGCCATTGAAGTAACGCTGCTAGGCCAGAACGTGAACTCATACGGTGTGGAATTTGGGGACCGTGGTGCGTTCGCGAAGTTGCTGCGTGCCTGCGGGGACATCGAGGGGTTGGAGCGCGTGCGTTTTACCAGCCCACATCCTGCCGCCTTCACTGATGACGTGATTGAGGCCATGGCAGAGACGCCCAACGTGATGCCGCAGCTTCACATGCCACTACAGTCCGGGTCGGACAAGGTGCTCAAGGATATGCGCCGCTCATACCGGTCCACCAAGTTCCTGGGCATTTTGGACAAGGTGCGCCAGCGGATGCCGGATGCCGCCATTTCTACGGACATCATTGTGGGCTTCCCCGGGGAAACCGAGGAGGACTTCCAGGCCACTCTGGACGTCGTGGAGAAGTCGCGCTTTGCCACGGCTTTCACCTTTCAGTACTCCAAGCGCCCCGGTACACCCGCAGCAGATTTACCGGATCAATTGCCCAAGGCCGTGGTCCAGGAGCGCTTCGTTCGGCTCACGGCTCTGCAGGACCGCATTGCAGCGGAGGAGAACGCCAAGCAGCTGGGCGAAACGGTTGAGCTGATGGTCACCGCTACGTCCGGCCGCAAGTCCGAGCAGACTCACCGTTTGTCCGGACGAGCCAAGGACCAGCGCCTGGTGCACTTCTCTGTTCCTGCGGGCTGCGAAACGCCTCGCCCTGGAGACCTGGTCACTGTCACCATCACCGAGGCAGCAGCCTTCCATCTGATCGCGGACCCAGCCGACGCTGAGCAGTACAGTGTGCGCCGCTCACGGGCGGGAGATGCCTGGGACCGTGCGCAGGCGGAGTCGTGTGGAGCGCCCGCTAACGGTGCCTCCGTCAGTGGCAAGCCCGGGGCAGTATCACTGGGTATGCCCACACTGCCTATTCGCTGATGCGCCCTATTGTTGCGGTGGTTGGTCCCACCGGGTCCGGCAAGTCCGCCCTGGCGATCAAGCTGGCCCAGCATTTGGGTGGGGAGGTCATCAACGCGGATTCCATGCAGTTCTACCGTGGCATGGATATTGGAACGGCCAAGGTGACCGCAGCTGAAATGGAGGGTGTGCCGCACCATTTGCTGGACATCCTGAACGTCACCGAAGATGCCACTGTTGCGGACTTCCAGACGCGGGCTCGGGCCACCATCAGCGAGATCCAGAGCCGCGGCAACGTGCCCATCCTGGTGGGCGGTTCCGGACTCTACGTCCGTGCTGCGTTGGATGTTCTGGAGTTCCCCGGAACCGATGCTGCACTACGGGAACGGCTGGAGCAGGAGCTTGCCAGCCAGGGTATGGAGTCGCTGCACGCACGCTTGAAGCTGGTAGATCCTGCGTCCGCCGCGAGAATCAGCGATGGCAAGCGGGTGGTTCGGGCGCTGGAGGTTTTTGAGCTCACGGGACGCACGTTCACCTCATTCATGCCTGAGCGTGAATTTCTGCAGCCTACGGTGCAACTGGGGCTCAATGGGCCTAGGGAGGCGTTGCACGAACGGCTGGCACTGCGTGTGCATTCCATGGTGGAGCGCGGCCTGCTGGCCGAAGTGGCCGCGTTGGATCAGCAAGGGCTGAGAACTGGCCGGACGGCGTCGAGAGCTCTGGGTTATAGCCAGTTTTTGCGCGTGCTGGAAGGCGAAGCGAGCGTGGCCCAGGCAGCGGAAGAGACCATCGTTGCCACCCGACAATTTGCACGCAGGCAGCTCACCTGGTTCCGGGCTGACCCGCGCGTGCACTGGCTCTCGTGGGAAGATCCCCAGCTGCTGAGTTCAGCCCTGGCAGAAGTTGGCGGCTAGCCTCCCTGCTCCCGTAGGCTGAGAACATGACTGACGTAAACCCTCTTGATGCTCTGGCCGGACTTCAGTTCAGCAAGGGACATGGCACCGGAAATGACTTTGTGCTGGTCACTGATCCAGAGGCATCGATTGAGTTGACTCCGGAAGCAGTTGCAGCGTTGTGCGACCGTCATTTGGGCATTGGCGCCGATGGATTGATCCGTGCCGTCCGCTCAGCCTCTCTGCCGGAGGGGCAGGCGCTGTTAGCAGAGAATGCAGCCGCAGAGTGGTTCATGGATTACCGAAACGGTGACGGCTCTGTTTCGGAGATGTGCGGCAACGGAGTGCGGGTTTTTGTTCACTTCCTCCGGCTGCAAGGCCTCATTTCATTGGACGACGGCGACATGGTCACCATCGGAACCAGGGCTGGGCTGAAGACGGTGCGCAGAACCGTGGACGGCTACGCGGTAGGGATGGGCCAGTGGAGTTTCATCGATGAGACGCAGGCCCGGAGCACCGGCACGGACGCTCTAGTGCGCACCTCGGGATTGGACGTGACCAGGCCCGCAGTGTCCATCAGTATGGGCAATCCGCACACCGTGGTGGCGCTGGCGGACGATGCTGAACTGACGGAGCTTAACTTGTTCGTAGCTCCCACAGTGGAGCCGCTGCCCCAGCACGGAACGAACGTGGAGTTTGCGCATCCAGCTGATCCGCTGGTGCACAATGGCTACGGCGTCATCAGTATGCGCGTCCATGAACGGGGCGTGGGGGAGACGATGTCCTGTGGAACGGGGGCGTGCGCCGCTGCGGCTGCCACCCGGTTTTGGGCAGGCGCGGGGGCCCCAGACCAGTGGCGGGTACGCGTTCCCGGTGGTGTCGTCGGAGTGACCTTCGGTGTCAACGCCGCGGGCGGCGAAGACGTTGAGCTCAGTGGGCCAGCCGTGATCGTCTCTTCGGGAACGCTCGGTAGCACCCTTTAGCAGAGCCGGACACGGAGGCCGTCCCAGCGGCGGAGGCGGCCGAGCGGCTCGCTAGGCACTTAGGCCCGCGTTACCTCAAGAATTCGGTACGACTTGGACGTGCTGGCGCGGCGCACCGAAAACCCGTGGTTTTCGAAGCGCTCCGGCAGCTCGGCAGCAAGCCACCGCTGTAGGGAGTCAGCGCCCAGGTTCTTCTGCACCACTAGGTGAGCCGTGGCTCCGGCTTTGAGTCGCGGCAACCACAGCAACAGCAGGCTGTGCAGCTCCTCCTTGCCAACTCGAATGGGTGGGTTGGAGTAGATCGCATCGAATTCGAGCGTCGGGTCTACCGCGCTCGGCACACTGGCAATGACGTTGCTTAAGTTCAGCGTCCTAGCGTTTTCCTGGGTGAGGGTCACAGCCCTTTTATTGACGTCCACCGCGTAAACAGTGGCGTCGGGGCTGGCCAGCGCCATGGACAACGCGATAGGGCCCCATCCGCAGCCGATGTCCAGCAACCGGCCGCCGGCAGGGGGTGCTGGTGCCTCCGCTAAAAGTACGGCCGTGCCCTTATCCACGCCCGCTGGGCTGAAGATTCCACCAGCAGTAACCAGCGTTCTCCGCACGCCACCCAGCTCCACGCTCAGGGGGCGGCGGTCCATCGGGGTGTCTGGTTGGGCACTAAAGTAATGATCTGATTCCACTGGCCCAGATTAGTGCGCCCAGAGCGCAAAATGGTAACTGATCACAGGGCTGGGCCGGCCGGACTGCTAAGCTTGTAGCATGTTCACTTCCTAATCTGCGGTTCATGCCCTGCCAGTCGCACCAAGCGCACTGTGCCCCGAGGCGACCGCAAACCCTTGTACCAAGTCCCGGGAATCATCTTGCCCGGAGCTTAAGGCCCACCGTTAGGAACGGACGCTTTGGCACATTATTCACAGCCCCACCACGCCCCAGACCCCAATGACCCTGGCGCGGACTACGATGTTAACCACCATCCCTCGAAGGAGACCATGACCAACCACAACGGTATCGACGCGTCCAATAGTGACGCGGGCGCGGACCTGACCCCGGCACAGATTCAAGAGGTCATTGACCGTATTCTGGCCAAGGACGTCCCTGCCAAAGATGCTGCACCAGCAGCCACCCCGCGCCGCTTTTATGGCAAAGCTCTGGCACTGTCTGCGCAAAGTCGCGAACACTCTGAATTTGACGGCGCGCAGGAGGATTTGGCTGACCGCCGTGCCCTACGTCGTGTAGCTGGGCTCTCCACCGAGCTCGAAGACGTCACCGAAGTTGAGTATCGGCAACTGCGGTTGGAACGTGTCGTCCTGGCCGGGTTGTGGACGGAAGGGACGCTCGCGGATGCAGAAAATTCGCTCCGTGAACTTGCCGCTCTGGCCGAGACTGCGGGTTCGGAAGTTTTGGACGGGATTGTGCAGCGCCGCATGAAGCCGGATCCGGGCACGTTCCTGGGTTCCGGTAAGGCCCAGGAGCTCAAGGAAATTGTCCGCTCCACCGGTGCAGACACTGTGGTTGTTGACTCAGAACTGGCTCCGTCTCAGCGCCGTGGGCTAGAGGACATTGTCAAGGTTAAGGTCATCGACCGGACAGCGCTGATTCTGGACATTTTCGCGCAGCATGCCAAGTCGCGTGAAGGTAAGGCCCAAGTCGAACTGGCCCAGTTGGAATACCTGTTGCCGCGCTTGCGTGGTTGGGGCGAATCCATGTCCCGCCAGGCTGGTGGCCAGGTGGGTGGTGCCGGCGCCGGTATGGGTTCTCGCGGACCTGGTGAAACCAAGATTGAGTTGGATCGTCGCAAAATCCGCACCCGGATGGCCAAGTTGCGCCGTGAAATTGCCGCGATGAAGCCTGCGCGAGAGACCAAGCGGGCCAACCGCCGTCGTAATTCTGTACCGTCCGTGGCTATTGCTGGCTACACAAATGCTGGTAAGTCCTCGTTGCTAAACCGCTTGACGGACGCTGGTGTGCTGGTGGAAAACGCTTTGTTTGCCACCCTTGATCCCACCGTTCGGAAAGCCCAGACGGCTGACGGGCTGGGTTACACCCTGGCTGACACGGTGGGCTTCGTTAGGTCATTGCCAACGCAGTTGGTGGAGGCGTTCCGGTCAACGCTTGAGGAAGTTGCTGATTCGGATCTGATCCTGCACGTGGTTGACGCATCGCACCCGGATCCGGAGGGGCAGATTGCTGCAGTTCGGAAAGTGTTTAGCGAAGTTGATGCACGCAAGGTCCCCGAGATTATTGTGCTCAACAAAGCCGACGCTGCGGATGAATTTGTGATTGAGCGGCTACGCCAACGGGAGTCGCGCAGCATTGTGGTTTCCGCGCGAACCGGTGAGGGCATCGAGGAGTTACTCGAGGCCATTAGAGCCTCCATTCCGCGTCCAGGGATTCATCTGGAACTGCTCATTCCCTATGACCGCGGCGAAATGGCCAGCAAATTGCACCATTCCGATGCCGAGATCCTGAGCCTCGAGCACGTGGCCGAGGGCACGCGCGCATCTGTGATGGTGCGCGAATCGCTCGCCGCAGAACTTGAGCCTTTTGTCATCAGTGAAAGTCTCCATGGCTGAACAGAGTACTGCGGATAGCTCCGTCTCAACCGTGGTGGCGAGGGACGATGAGGCGCAAACGTTGGCCTTGGAGCTCCTCGACGCTGCTGTTGCTGCCATGGGTGGTCAGCGTCGCGATGGCCAGCACGAGATGGTGCGACAGGTGGTCAAAGCCATCGAAACGGGCGATCATTTGTTGGTTCAGGCGGGAACAGGCACCGGCAAGTCGCTGGCTTACCTGACCCCGTTGATCGCGCATGCACAGGACAGTGACAAACCGTCCCTGGTGTCTACCGCCACGCTGGCCCTGCAGGCTCAAATTGTTGGGCGGGACTTGCCGCGGTTATTGGATGTGGTCAACCCGCTGCTGGAGCGGCCCATCAAGGTGGCGCTGATCAAGGGGCGCAGCAACTACGTATGTCAGCACAAACTGGCCGGCGGTTTTCCCGGTGAGGACAACGGTGAGGGTGCGCTCTTCACCCTGGGTGAGGAAGCGGGCGTCATTCATCCCGCCGGGGCAGCCAATGGGCCAACGAGTGCGCTGGGGCGAGAAGTGGTGCGGTTGCGCGAATGGGCCGAAGAGACTGAATCGGGGGATCGGGACGAACTCACTCCCGGCGTCAGCGATCGTGCGTGGCGGCAAGTCTCGGTGACCTCCATGGAGTGTCTGGGCGCGCAGAAGTGTCCTGTGGCTGAAGCGTGCTTCAGCGAGTTGGCCAAAAAACGCGGCGCCGAGGCGGACATCATCGTCACCAATCACGCCATGCTGGCGATCAGCGCTTTTGAAGGTCTGGCGGTGCTGCCGGACTATGACGTGGTGGTGGTTGATGAGGCTCATGAGCTGGCGGACCGGGTAACCGGTGCCGTGACCGCTCAGCTTTCCGTGGCGATGGTAGCCGCTGCTACCAGCAGTGCTCGTAAGCACACAGGGATCAGCACGGAGGCGCTCAACACAGCCGCCGCCGGCCTTGAGCGAGCGCTCGATGGCGTGGCGTCCGGGCTGGTCATGAGCGGCCTCAATGAGGAACAGTTGGCTGCCATCAGCCAGGTCTACGACGCTTGCCGTGCAGCGCTCTCAGATTCCACTCCTGATAAGAATTCAGCGGCCGACGGCGGAAGGCAGCTGGCGCGCGCACGCTTACTGCGCGTGGTGGAGGTTTGCGAACGATTGATTTCGGCCAAGAGCCTCAACGAGGTGGTCTGGATGTCCCGAGTGGGCGCCTTTAGCCCCGGGGAAGGCTACAGTCAGCCGGACGAGTCCGCTCCAGCGATCATCAACGTGGCGCCCATCAGCGTCGGCATGCAATTGCGTGATGGTCTCTTTGCCGACCACACCGTGGTGCTCACCTCAGCCACCCTGGCTATCGGCTCTGCCTTCGAGGCGGCTGCTGGTGGTTTGGGGCTGCTAGGGCCGGGCGCGCCGTCGTGGACTGGTGCAGACGTGGGCTCCCCGTTTGACTACCCACGGCAGGGCATGCTGTATGTGGCCGCGGATCTTCCCAAGCCGGACCGCGGTACGTCGCCTGCTCAATTGGACGAGTTGGAAGCATTGATCACTGCCTCCAATGGTGGAGCACTGTGCCTCTTCTCATCCCGCCGTGCTGCTGAGGATGCTGCTGAGGCTATGCGGTCACGAACCAATCTGAGCATTCTGTGTCAGGGTGAAACGTCTATGGCCGCCTTGATAAAGCAATTCTCGGCTGAGGATGATACCTGCCTGTTTGGCACCATGTCCTTGTGGCAAGGGGTGGATGTTGCAGGATCCTCTTGCCGCTTGGTGGTGATTGATCGCATTCCTTTCCCGCGCCCGGATGAGCCCCTGATGATGGCCCGGACTCGAGCGGTGGCGCAACACGGCGGGAACGGCTTCATGAGTATCTCGGCCACCCACGCAGCCATACGCTTGGCGCAGGGCGCGGGTAGGCTCATTCGCTCCTCCACAGACAGGGGAGTGGTTGCCGTCCTGGATTCACGCTTGGCCACAGCCCGCTATGGCGGATTCCTCCGGGCAGCCCTGCCACCCTTCTGGGCTACCACGGACAAGTCAGTGGTCCTTAACGCACTTCAGCGGCTCGGCGACGAGGCTTAGCCTACGTCACCAAGCCGCTGAGGTGGCGTGGAAGAGGGAGTTGCGTTAGAGGCTACGCAGGTTCTTAGAGGCTACGCAGCACAGTAACAACTTTGCCCATGATGGTGGCGTGGTCGCCCAGGATCGGCTCATACTGGGTGTTTTGCGGCAGTAACCATGTGTGGCCGTCCCGTTGACGGAAAGTTTTGACCGTTGATTCATCGTCAAGCAGTGCGGCCACAATATCCCCATTGATGGCGGTGTTCTGTTGGCGGACAACCACCCAGTCTCCGTCGCAGATAGCGGCGTCGATCATGGAATCGCCCACCACCTTGAGCATGAACAATTCACCGTGGCCCACTAGTTGGCGCGGTAGCGGCATGACGTCTTCAACTGCCTGATCCGCGAAGATCGGGCCACCGGCGGCAATACGGCCAACTAAGGGAACCAGGGCCGTGTCCGCTGCACTGCTGAGCTGGCTGATGTTGAGCCCCACGGAGCCGCGAAGGGCGGAAGGATCCGGCACGCCCTCTACTGCTGCGTCCCCATCCAGTGTCAAGGGAATCAAGACCTCCATGGCGCGGGGACGCTTGGGGTCACGGCGAAGGTAGCCGTGCTTTTCAAGTTGTAAGAGCTGGTGGGTCACGCTGGACAGGCTGGCCAGCCCTACATGGTCACCAATCTCGCGCATGGTGGGTGGGTAGCCATCACTGCTGATGGAACGCTGAATGAATTCAAGCACCCGCTTCTGCCGGACGCTCAGCCCTTTGAACCCGCTCGGCTTGCTCCAGCGACCCGCTGTTCCCTGGGACTGATCATCTGCCATGACGCCACTTCCTTCGTTTCGCTGCAGCATTCGCCATGGTCCCCGACGCCAATGTCAGTGGCTGGTGGTGGACTACATCCATGGGCCGCAAGCAGGTCCTGTTGTTAGTAACAGCGTAAGTCATGGCAGGGCCGATTTCAAACATTTGTTCGAGCGAGTCTTGCCTTAACTAGTTACTGCGTGCTACTAATAAAGAAGCACGTTTCGAAGATAGCTTCGATGGACGGTTTGAGTGGGGAACATAGCCACCAAATGCAGTTTCGAATCTAGCCTCGGAACCCGTATGAAGGAATGGGTTATCTCATGAGCACCACACTGAATGCATTTGAGCACTCCGGAGTAGCTACCTGCGGAGCGTCCACAGCGCGCCGCACCTCAGGCATCAAGCTCACACGCAAGGGGCGTTTTCTCTTTGTTGGCCTGCCGCTGATGCTGGTGGCGGCTGTGTTGCTGTTGGCAGCCGGATTCTTCGGCGCTACCGCAAAGGCCGGCGTTTCCAGCAATGGCTTGGTTGGCAACGGAACTGTTCAGGTTACCGTGCAACAGGGCGAGTCCCTGTGGGCCGTCGCCTCACATGCAGACTCCAGCCGCGATCCGCGTGACGTCATGGCGGACATTGTGGAGCTCAACGCGCTGACGGACTCAGTGGTGCACCCCGGGCAGCAGTTGATGGTCCCCGCAGCCAGCGTTAGTCGATAGGTTCGGCGCCGGTGCTCCCCGGCCATCATTGGTCACACATTTAGCGGCCGCCTTGTCTCTGACTTAGGCTGGTTTGGTGGATGAAACTCTAGCCAGACTGAACAGACTTCCCATACGAGAGAATCTGCGTGGGTTGACGCCCTATGGGGCGCCCCAACTGGACGTCCCCATCTTGCTGAATGTCAATGAAAATACGCATGGCATTCCGTCGGATGCGCGTGAGGCAATCCTGGCTGCAGTAGCTGACAGCCTGGAGGGCCTGAACCGGTACCCGGACCGCGAATTCACCCAGCTGCGTCAGTCTTTGGCCGCCTATTTGGGGCACGGTATGAGCCCCGAAAACATCTGGGCTGCCAACGGCTCAAACGAAGTATTGCAACAACTCTTGCAGGCGTTTGGTGGCCCGGGACGTACGTTGATGAGCTTCCCGCCTACGTATTCAATGTATCCACTGCTGGCCAGCGGTACAGGCACTGAGTACGTGTCAGGGAAGCGCAGCGAAGACTTCGCACTGAGTGCTGAATCCGCAGCAGCTCAAGTCCGTGAACACACACCCAACCTGGTGATCCTCTGTTCGCCCAACAACCCCACAGGAACAGCGCTGGGACTGGACGTGGTGGAGGCTGTTTACGAAGCTGGGGAAGCCAGCAACACCATGGTGATCGTGGACGAGGCCTACGCGGAGTTTGCTCATGCTGGAACCCCCAGCGCACTCTCCCTCTTGCCTGGCCGGGAGCGCTTGGTGGTGTCCCGCACCATGAGCAAGGCGTTTGCGTTGGCTGGTGCCAGACTTGGTTATCTTGCTGCCGGCGAGGGGGTGATTGATGCCTTGCGGCTGGTCCGCCTGCCGTACCACCTGTCCGCGCTCACGCAGGCCACGGCCGTGGCCGCGTTAGAGCATAGCGCCTCTCTGCTGGCGAACGTGGAGGACATTAAGATCCAAAGGGACCGCATTGTTGATGGCCTGATTCGGCTGGGACTGAAGCCAG
>JABBNV010000031.1:13377-15191 GCA_019352125.1 Acidobacteriota bacterium
GTGGCCTTGAGGACCCCCATGTCATCTGGCAAGGCCTGTTGGACGCCGGCGTACTGGTACGTGATGTTGGCATTAGTGGACATCTTCGCGTCACAGCGGGAACGGAGCCCGAGACCACTGCTTTCTTGGAAGCCTTGGAAGGCTTGCTTCAGCATTAGAATGGGATTGGGCCCTGCGCGGTCAATGCACCCGATGGACTAGACGCCTGTGCGAGTAGGCGATGTGACGAAGAGGAATCCCCGATGAGCTCCAATGATCAACAGCTAGGCGGCCGAACTGCGAGCATGGAGCGCAGCACCAGCGAATCTTCCGTACTGGTGGAGGTCAATCTCGACGGTACGGGTCGTAGTGATATCAGTACTTCCGTTCCGTTCTATGACCACATGCTGACGGCGCTGTCCAAGCACTCATTGATTGACCTCACGGTAAAAGCCACGGGGGATACGCACATTGACGTCCACCACACGGTGGAGGACGTGGCCATCACCTTGGGTGAAGTTCTCAAGCAGGCACTGGGGGACAAGCGCGGGATCCGGCGCTTTGGCGAGGCCACCGTACCCCTTGACGAGGCACTAGCGTGCGCCGTTGTTGATATCTCGGGGAGGCCGTATCTGGTGCACAGTGGGGAGCCTGCAGGCCAGGAATTCCACCTCATTGGCGGCCACTTCACCGGTTCCCTGACGCGCCACGTGTTTGAGGCCATCACCTTGCACGGTGGGTTTGCCCTCCACATGCGTGTGCTGGCCGGACGGGATCCACACCACATTGTGGAGGCTCAGTTCAAGGCGTTTGCGCGTGCGCTGCGCAGTGCTGTGGAAGATGATCCCCGCGTGGATTCGATTCCGTCCACCAAGGGCAGCCTGTGACGGAGCAAGCTGGTTCGCAACAGGCCATGACCGAACAGAACGTGACAGGGCAGAGTGCGTCCCAACCCGTACCCGAGGGCACCCAGAAACCTACGGTCACGGTGTTGGACTATGGTTCCGGCAACGTGCGCTCCGCCGTGCGCGCACTAGAACGTGCTGGCGCCACCGTCACCTTGAGTGGCAAGGCTGAAGACGCCCTCGACGCGGATGGTTTGGTGGTTCCTGGCGTCGGTGCCTTTGGCACTGTCATGGAGGAACTGCGGTCCGTGGACGGCTTGCGCATTATCGGACGCCGCGTAGCGGGCGGCAGGCCCGTCCTGGCCATCTGCGTGGGGCTCCAAGTTCTGTTTGAAAATGGCGTGGAGCATGGCACCACCGTCGCAGGCATGGGGGAATGGCCCGGAACGGTGGAACGCCTCAAGGCGGACGTTGTTCCGCACATGGGATGGAACACTGTAGAGGTTCCTCAGGGCTCCATGCTGTTCGAGGGCGTGGCTGACGAACGGTTCTACTTCGTGCACTCCTATGGAGTTCAGGAGTGGGACTTTGACGTTGCTCAGCCCAAAATGACGCCGCCGTTGGTTACCTGGTCCAAGCATGGCGGCAGGTTCATTGCTGCCGTGGAAAATGGCCCGCTGTGTGCCACGCAGTTTCACCCCGAGAAGTCTGGCGACGCCGGTGCACGTTTACTCCAAAACTGGGTAGATTCGCTCCGCCCCGGTGCGGCCAAACGCGTAGCCACATCCGCAGTTTCCGGCTCCGTTATAAACCCTGTATCTCCAGAGACCAGCCCTGATCGGGGAACTCACTAAATGTATTCATTGCTCTTGATGGGCCTGGGTGGCCTGCTCATTGGCGGCGCCATCACCTTCTGGCAACAGAAGACGGCCCGCTGGATCCCCATCTCATTTGTCGTCTTGGCCGTGATGTCGCTCTTGGCCGCCTATC
>JABBNV010000031.1:15201-17047 GCA_019352125.1 Acidobacteriota bacterium
CTCTTGACTCTTTAGACCTGACGTTTTACCGCTGGGTTTCTACCCCTAAAAATCGGCACCCCGAAGACCACTCCACACCGTTCAAGGAATTTCATGTCTGAAACACAGCAGCCCATATTGGAACTACTGCCCGCCGTTGACGTTGCCGACGGCCAAGCCGTCCGGTTGGTTCAGGGGGAGGCTGGCAGCGAGACCAGCTATGGCTCACCGTTGGATGCCGCCCTAGCCTGGCAGAATGACGGTGCGGAGTGGGTGCACTTGGTGGACTTGGACGCCGCTTTTGGCCGGGGCTCCAACCTTGAACTCCTGCGTGACGTGGTGAGCCAACTCAACGTCAAGGTGGAGCTGTCCGGCGGAATCCGTGATGATGCCTCCTTGGAAGGTGCCTTGGAACTTGGCGCCCAGCGAGTCAACTTGGGCACTGCCGCACTGGAAGACCCTGAGTGGACTCGGCGCGCCATCGAACGATTCGGGGAGAAGATTGCGGTGGGTCTTGACGTGCGGGGAACCACCTTGGCGGCTCGGGGTTGGACCAAGGAAGGCGGGGACCTCTGGGAGGTTCTGGCTCGCTTGGAAGACGCGGGCTGCGCGCGGTACGTAGTCACTGACGTGACCAAGGACGGCACCCTGCGCGGCCCCAACCTGGAACTGTTGGCCCAGATGTTGGAGCGCACGTCCAAGCCCGTGGTGGCCTCCGGTGGCATCTCTTCCCTTGCGGACCTCACCGCTTTGCGCGAGCTGGTCCCGGCTGGCCTCGAAGGGGCCATCGTGGGCAAGGCTCTCTACGCAGGTGCTTTCACCCTGCCGCAGGCTCTGGATATAGCCGGGCGCCGCTAGCGTGAGCGAAAACTCGCGGGCGCTTCCTGGCCATATTGCGGCGGCTCTGGCCTCCGCTGGCGGAAGTGCGGATACCGCGGGTCAGCCATGGGCAGGGCGAAATTTGGCAGGGGAGTCCGCCTACCATAATTTTGAGCAGGACGACGGTTTGGCCAGCCCTGCGTACACGGCAGCCATCGCTTCGCTTCGGCAGGGAATTGGGTCCGAAGCCGCAGTGGTGGAATCCCTGGCGACTGCCCGAATCTTCATTCCCATTGTGGCCACCGCGGCGCAGGTGGAGAGCACAGCGGAGGGTCACTACGCGGATAAGGAATCTGACATGTCCCTCGTGACCCTCACTGGGCCCGATGGACGGCGGGCACTGCCCGTCTTCACCTCCACAGCAGCGTTGGAGAGGTGGCATTCCACTGCGCGCCCGGTAGCTGCCTACGCGGCTCGAGCAGCACTATCCGCTGTAGCGGAGGAGGCTTCGATGCTGGTGGTGGATCCCGGCGCGGACTTCACTTTTGTGGTGCGGCGTCCGGCCGTGTGGGCACTGGCCCAACAGCGCCCTTGGCTGCCTAGTTACCAGGACCCCCGGGTGGCTGCAGTAGTGGAAGCGACGGCGGCACCAGCGGTCGCCGTTGTGGCTGTGCGGCTGGATGCTGGCAGTGGGGTGGCTGCGCGTGACGCGGCTGGAGCCACGGTGCCTGGCGGTGGCGTGGGGCCGGAGCTGCGGCTCACCCTCTCCCTCCAGAGCGGGCTCACCGAAGCTCAAGTGAATGCTCTGGTGGGGGAGCTACAGAGTAGGCTGAGTGCCAACGAATTATTTGCTGAGGCCGTTGATTCCCTTGAGATCAGGTTGCAGTCAGCAGCACACCAGCAAGACCCTTCTTAGCGGCATCCGCGGTGCGCGGGATGCCACCGTGTGAAAGTGAAGACATTGAATTTCTCTGCCTACCGAGAGCTTCTCTCTGTGGCCCCTGTTCGTCGACTCCTCTGGGTCTCCATGCTGGCCCGAATCCCGCAC
>JABBNV010000031.1:17062-17304 GCA_019352125.1 Acidobacteriota bacterium
GTTGCACGTGGTTCAAACCCTTCACCTTGGCTATGGCGCGGCCGGCATCGTGGCAGCCGCGGTGACCGTGGGCATTGCCCTCGGTCCACCGTGGAGAGGCCGCCGAGTTGACGTAGCAGGTCTCCGCCGGGCGCTTGTCCCGTCTGTCATTGCCGAGGCCGTTGTCTGGTCCATTGCTCCGTTTCTGAGTTACCAATTGTTGCTGGTCGCGGCCGTGATAGGTGGCCTTTTTGTTTCAGCAG
>JABBNV010000337.1 GCA_019352125.1 Acidobacteriota bacterium
GTGCAAACACAAACAGTGCCACGCCAGCAACCGCCATAGCCGCACACACCCGCAGCACCGGCACGCGGCCAAACCGATCCAGTACGGGGGTTCCGCCAAAGCGACCCAGCGTCATGGCTGCCACAAAAATCCCATACCCCAGAGCTCCGGTAGCATTGTTGGCTCCGTGACCGTCCGCTAGCGCCAGCGCCACCCAGTCCCCTGCGGCACCTTCTGCCAGCGTTAACCCCAGCACTAACAGCCCCAGAAGCAGCGTGCGCGGATGTCGCCAGGCCTGTGCCACCAAGCGCCGGCCACCGGGGACTTCCGGCGCAGAAGCATCAATCACGTTCAGCGGGCCCGTTGCCGGATCAGCACTCATATCCACCACCGTGGCCAACGGCTGCGCCGTGATGCTTTCCTTCAGGTCCGCCCGGAAGTACCGCGTAGCGATCCCCACCGAAGTGGCAACGAGCAGGCCCATCAAGCCCAGGTGCCACACCACGGGAAGGTGGATGGCTGCTGCGAGCGCTCCCAGCCCGGCACCCACCACTGTGCCGGCACTGAACGAGCCATGCAGGGCGGGCATAATGTGCTTGCCCAGAGCCCGTTCCACGGCTGCGCCTTCTACATTGGAGGCCGTATTCCAGCTGGCCGTACCCACCCCGATGACCGCTAGGCCACATCCGGTGACTACGGGGTTGCCTAGCACGCCGGCACCAAATCCCGTCACCAGCATCCCGGTGCCCACAATCAGGGAGCCAAAGCCAATGGTCCGCCGCGTGCCCAAGCGCACCACGATCAAACCGGAAGCACTCACCGAGGCGAAAGAACCCAAGGTCATGCACAGCAGCAACGCGCCAATAGTGGCAGGATTCAGGTGCAGTGCATCACGGATAGCGGGGATTCGAGATACCCAGGAGGCGAAAGCTAGTCCACTCGCTGAGTACGCAACAATAACGCCGTTGCGCCAGAGACGAACTTCGTTCACTTAAGCCGGACGACGGCTTGGGCCTTGGCCAAAACCTTTACGCCCCCGGCCACCACCGTCAGGTCTACCCGCACGGTCGAATTCTCTGCATCAATCGCGCCCACCACGCCGGAGACCTCAATCTCCGCCCCGGGGACGTCAAAAGAGTTGGCAACGGGCACCGGCTTGGTAAAACGTGTCTGGTAATCGATGATCGCCGTAGGATCTCCTGCCCAATCCGTCACCAACTGCACAGCTGCACCCATGGTGAACATTCCGTGCGCAATAACGCCGGGAAGATCCACGCTCATGGCGAAGTCTTCGTTCCAGTGAATGGGGTTGAAGTCCCCCGATGCTCCGGCGTACTGGACCAGGTCCGCACGGGTGACGGGGATGCTGCGGACGCCGATGGTGGCACCCTTCTCCAGAGACTCAAGTTCAATAGCCATTACTGGTCCTCTCCGCGTACCAAGATCATGGAAGTAGTGGTTGCCACGGCAACACCAGCCTCCGTGCTGATTTCCGCCCGGGTAGTGATCATGGCTCCGCCCCCCATGGCACGCACCGAATCCACCGTCAACGCGGCCTTCAGCACATCACCAGCAACAATGGGCCGGTGGTGGGTGAAGCGTTGTTCCGCATGCACCACGCGTGAAAAATCAATCCCCGAGTCAGGATCCTCGATGAGTTTCGCGTCCGCCCGCTGCGCCACAATAATGGCGAAGGTTGGCGGAGCCACCACGTCAGCGTAACCGAGCTCTTGAGCTGCGGAAACATCAAAATGCGCGGGATGGGTTGCCTTCACCGCCAGCGCAAATTCCCGAATTTTTTCGCGCCCGACGACGTACGTCCCGCCAGCGGGGTAGTTCCGTCCGGTCAGTTCCGGGTTGATCGCCATGAATCTCCTTGCTTGATCCGCTTGCGGACTGCTTGGCCGCGAATAACTAGCCCCACCACATGCAGGATAAGGCCCAGGCCAATAAACGGCATGCCGGTGAGCTGCAGGCCTCGGTTGACAGCTATGGCGCCCACGATTGCGAGAATAATTCCCACGGCAATCAACCCCATGGCGCTAAAAACCACTATTTTGTAACGCGGGGGTGAGGATTCCCAGAATTCGTTAAGCACCCCTCTAGCTTACGGGCAACGCGGCTTGCGTGGGGCCGGATCCACGCCTCAAAAGAGGGCATCCTGAACTGTGGGAACTTCGGAGGAATAGTCGCCGAAGTTAATCATGTGGCCCTTGAGCTCGTTGAGATTCACCACTAGCTCCGCATCCGTTCCATCCAGCCGCGCCAGCGCGAACCCGCCCAATATCGACCCAATGCGGAACCCGTGATCCCCCTCAGTGAGCGGTAGCGAGTAGGCGTGCCGTGAGCCCGGTGATCTCAGAGCTCGCGCTAAAGACGGCGGTTCCCACGCTTCCGTCACGACGGTAAATTTTTCGAGATTCACAGCGGCAACTAACTCGCGAGCCGCGGCAGCCCATTGGTCATTGCGCGCTTGCAGCTCCGCCAACGGCAATGGATGCAGTAGCGCCGAGGCTTTCGTGGCCGCGCGGACCTGCTGCGGCAAGGAGATGCCGGAGCTCACAGCATCCTCCAGCAGCCGTACCACGCGCCCGTCCTCCGCCAGGGCCACGTACTGCGCCACCACGGCCCCCTGCTCCGCCAAACGCAGCCGCTGATGAAGAGGATTTCGGGCGCGCCGGCGAATAGTCCGCCGATGAGG
>JABBNV010000338.1:0-574 GCA_019352125.1 Acidobacteriota bacterium
CGCCATCACCCAGGAAGCGCTCTCAGTTTCGGGGATTGTACTGAGCAAGATATTCAATCAACAGGATGCAGAGACCGCCCGGTATCGCGCGGAAAATGAGCGTCAGCGTACCCTGGCCATCTCGCAGCAGATGACGGGCCAGCGATTCTTTGGAGCGGTACAGATCTTCATTGGTATCACCCCCGCTGTCGTGTATTTGGTAGCTGGTTGGCTCCTGACCCAAAGCTGGCCGATCACCGCAGGCACACTCGTTGCCTTTACCACGCTGCAGGCACGGATTTCCATGCCCATCTTGTCCCTGATGCGCGTCGGCCTGGACGTTCAAACGTCGCAGGCTCTCTTTGCCCGGATCTTTGAATACCTTGACCTTCGACCCGGTATCAAAGACGCACCGAACGCCGCAGTACTGGACCCGTCAGCCGTCCGCGGGGCTGTTGCCCTGGAACATGTCTCCTTCGCATATCCGGGCCAACGTGCGGGGCACGAAGTCGCTGCCCTGAGGGAGGTGACGCTGACTATTAACCCGGGTGAATTCGTGGCATTTGTTGGCCCGTCCGGTGCTCGCAAACCCACG
>JABBNV010000338.1:584-2662 GCA_019352125.1 Acidobacteriota bacterium
CGCCTCTACGAGGCCACGTCCGGGCGAATCTGCGTGGACGGCATTGATACGGCGTCGCTCACGCTTGAATCCCTGCACAAAGCCATCGGGATGGTCACTCAGGAAACATATCTTTTTCACAGCACCATTGCAGCCAACCTGCGCTATGCCAAACCAGATGCCACCGACTCAGAGTTGGAAGCTGCGGCACGAGTGGCGAACATCCATGATCGAATAATGTCCTTCGACGAAGGTTATGAGACTGTGGTGGGTGAACGGGGATACCGGCTCTCTGGCGGCGAGAAACAACGCTTGGCTATTGCGCGCGTGGTGCTGAAGAACCCTCCCATCCTGATTCTGGACGAAGCCACAAGCGCCCTGGACACCGCAAGTGAGCGATTGGTTCAACAGGCTCTGGAAGTAGTGATGCAAAATCGCACCACCATCGCCATCGCACACAGGCTCTCAACGGTGGTCCAAGCGGATCGAATCTTTGTGCTCGAATCCGGCAGGCTGACGGAGCAGGGAACACACAATGAACTGCTGGCTCGAGGTGGAACTTACGCTGAACTCAACGCCCAGCAGCTACCTGAGAGCAATTCCCGGCTGACCGGCTCGTAAGCTAACACAGGATCGGTATACTGGATTGTTCGGTTTTGTGCCGTGAGCGCGGAACAATGCGGAACAATGGGAACACGGGCGACGTTGAATAATACGTGAGTTATTCGCAGCAGGCTATGGCCGTGCGAAATGAACCACCCGCAGACAAGCTAAGGGAGAAGACATGAGCGATCGCAGCCTAAGGGGCATGCGTCTTGGCGCGCAAAGCATGGAGACTGAGTCCGGCGTTGAGCCGGCACCGCGTCAGCGCGTTGAGTACCGCTGCGAGGATGGCGAGCAGGTCTTCGTGACGTTCGCTATAGAGGCTGAAATCCCCCCCGTGTGGGTTTCCAAGACGGGCAAGGAAGCATTGCTGGTAAACGGTGAAAAGCCGACGGATTCCAATGAAAAAGCAGTGCGTACCCACTGGGACATGCTGCTGGAACGTCGCACCCTGCCGGAACTTGAGCAGATCCTAGACGATCGGCTGAAGATCCTGCGTGAACGCCGTAGCGTACGCAGCTAGGACTTAGCGGCTACTTCATAGCCCAACAACAGCGGCGGGCCGGACACCAATGGTGTACGGCCCGCCGCTGTTAAGCATCCTGCGAATAACCCATACTGCCCGCGTGGGGCGGGATGCCTACTAGTTATGCTTCTTGCCTCGAAGTTTTGCCCAGCGTGCTGTGAGACCCCATTTGGTCACGTTGACCACAGCTTCAGAGAAGATGTTGCCGCTCATCTTGGATGCCCCAAATTCGCGCTCCACGAACGTGATAGGAACTTCCACTACGCGCAGCCCCAGCTGAGCAACTCGCCAGAGCATGTCCACTTGGAATCCGTAACCAACGGAGTCAACCTTGTTCAAATCCACTGCCTGGAGGGTGGTGCTGCGGAAAGCACGGTATCCACCAGTAATGTCCTTGACCTTCAGCCCCAGTAATACCCGGGAGTAAAAGCTACCTCCCCGGGAGATCACCTTGCGGTGGAACGGCCAGTTCACCACCGTGCCACCAGGAACCCACCGGGAGCCCAGCGCCAAGTCCGCACCGTTGGCCACAGCGTCAAGGAGCAAGGGCAACTGCTCCGGCTGGTGAGAACCGTCTGCATCCATCTCTACGAGCACGTCATACCCGGCAGTGAGGCCCCAGCGGAAACCAGCAATATAGGCGGCACCCAGGCCCTCCTTGCCCTTGCGGTGCAGTACATGCACCTGGGAATCGCTAGCGGCGAACTCGTCTGCAAGCTTCCCCGTACCGTCCGGGCTGTTGTCATCCGCAATCAGTACGTCCGCATCTGGCACTGCGCTACGCAATCTAGCCAAGGTTTTCGGGAGCGACTCAAGCTCGTTATACGTGGGGATGATCGTGAGGACACGCACAGATGTGTGCCTTTCGGTGGCCGGATGCCGATTTCGGCGGAACAACTCGCCCGCGATATAAATCCGGACAATAAGCTTCCATTATACGGGCAACAAAAATGGGTAGGATCACGCGCCT
>JABBNV010000339.1 GCA_019352125.1 Acidobacteriota bacterium
AGATATTTCCGTCTCGGACCACCTCTCTGCACCCCCAATGTCTATCGGGCTCCTTTGCTCTGAGCTTCTCCAAGTTGATTCCGAGCTGGAGAGCCGAGGTTCCGTAGAAACGTGGGTGAACGGCCAACCGCTCGTTGGATTCAAGGTAACCGATCAAAAGAAAATTGAGCTAGTCTGCTCTCCCGCCACTGATATAAAAGAGAAACTGCCGGTTGACTGGGTATTTGTCGGCCCGGCGATACTGGCCGTACTAGTCCTCATAGCAGCCGTCTTGTGCGCCATCTTGGTCAGGCCATGAGCGAGGGCAGCCTCCTGCGAATCAGTAAGGAAGAGGCCGCCATTCGGGCTGCGGAGGGTGCGGACCACCCGCCGCTTTCCGGGAAGATCCTTGACTGGTTTCTGGGGTCCATGCAAAGTGGCCGGCTCAAGGATGTCGCGCGTGCCGAGGAGGCGGAAGCTGAGCTGGAAGCCAAAATTGCCGAGTTGCGCCGATACGCCGGTTCCGCCCGCCGAGAAGTTGAGTACATCGACTACGTTCTTGGCATCACGGACACCCCGCCCGGGCCGCGGTGAGCTTTGGATGGTCGTCCGCACACATTGAGGGTATGAACTTGTTACCGATTTGGCGCCGTCAACCTGGTGCTGCCGCAGCTTTCCCCTGGGACAATCTCGTTTTGGCCGCTGCCGCAATGTTCGGGCTGGCTGCCTTGTGTGAGCCGTGGACGGTTGATGGTGCTACGGCGATGGCCCGCTCCCCAGAGGTGATGTCGGTGTTGATGAGGTTTGGCTTGGTGGCATCTATCGTTTTTGGTTGTGTCATCCTCCTGTACGTTTTCACTGCTGCTCTTCTTTGGGTGTTTGCCCCGCGCCGGAAGTCCGACCCTGTTGAAAATTCGGTGATCGACAATTTTGACGAAGCGTTGACCCTATGAGTCGCGAACTTGTTGTGGTGACCAGTTCGCGATGGTTGGCTGACGATTTAGCCTCCGCCGGCACTGTCCCTGTGCGTCACACGCTGGGCTTGGATATTCCCGACATGGGGCCTGGGACGGCGTTGTGGTGTTCTGGTGCATGGGCTGGACGGCTCATCGCTTCACGTTTCGATCATCCGTTCTTAGCGGCCGGAGCCACCTGGATGACCCGCGTACCAGAGCAGTTTCTTCGGCGCCGTCTTGTGGCTGGTCATCTCGGCGACGGTCAGGATGTCGCTGGCCCGGTTTTCGCCAAGCTGGCCGAACATAAACACTCATCCATCCCGGCCAAGGTGTATCCGAACTTCTCAGACTTTGAAAAACTTGTGATTGAATCCTTTGGTAAGACGGCGTCGCTCGGTGTCAACTGGGTGGCTTCCGAACCAGTGAGTTTCGTGCGTGAATACAGATGCTTTGTTGCCGACCGGGCGGTTACTGCTGCATCGTTCTACGTGGCATCGTTTTATGTGGATTCTCGTAGTGCAGGTTCGGTCACGTGGGATGCCTACACCTCAGAAACGAGCCCGAATACCGGGGTTGCCAGTGCTTTTGCCCAACAGGTTCTCGACGCCATGGGTGATGACCAGCCGCCAGGCTTCACCCTTGATGTTGGTCAACTTGCTGATGGGTCGTGGGCTGTGGTGGAAGCAAACGCCGCGTGGTCGTCCAACATTTATCATGGAGATCCTGCCGGTGTGATCGAATCGATCCTCGCATCCCAGCATCATGATGCTGATGCCCGCTGGTCCTGGACCCCCGATGAAACATTCCAGTTAAAGGCCCGTCCCCTTGAAAGAAGGCAACCATGAGCCTCGCCACCGACTCCCTCGTCCAGCCCATCGTTGTCCTAGTTGATCAGCACGAACCGGGCACCGCTGAGGACGCTATTCGCGCGGTCGCTGTTGCCAGCGTCACCGCTTATTTGAATGTGCGCCCCCATGACGCGATGCGTGGCAGGAATGGTTGGCCGGGTCGTTCACCAAGTCTGTTCGGAGAGCCGATGCGAAAATACTCTCTAAGCTGATGGTCAAGTACGCGACTGTCCGCGAAGCAATTGACGCCAGCTCGGGTCTGGTCACCGCGCTGGCTTTCGCACCCGTCCGGTATTCGGACATGCCCAGCGATCTGCGCCGTCTCCAAGTCTCTGGCACCTGCCTGCCATCCGTTCCGCAACCAGTCATCCCGGGTGCTCCGACGGTGGTTCTCAATGGCACCCTCGGGATGACGACTGGCAAGGCCGCGGCCCAGGCAGCTCACGCCGTCATGGACTGGATGATCAACGTGTTGGATGCGAACCAGCAGGACGCGTGGATGAATGACCCGCTACTGAACGTTCGCTTCGACAATGACTTCACCTACCCCGACGATGCTGCAGGCCCACTCATCATCGACAACGGGCATACGGAGATCGCCCCCTGCAGCCCCACCGCCTACGTCGCATGAATCCGTGGCAGCAACGGCTTGAAGCGTTTCGGAAATGGACACGCGAGAACCGCCGATTCCCACGCCGGGACGGAGACGCGACCGAGAAACAATGGTACCGCTGGATCGCTGTCCAACGGCAAAGGGCCCGTGACGGAAGGATCTCAGCCCGACATCTGGAACAGCTCGCTGCTATTCCGGGAATCCTCAAGCAGTCGGAGGCAATGACCGAGCGAAGTCTGTAC
>JABBNV010000340.1 GCA_019352125.1 Acidobacteriota bacterium
AGCCACTAACAATCCGGCCGACTTGAATCTCAAATCTTTGATTCAAGGCAGCACCGGGTTGTCCGTGAAATTGACTTACACGCCAAAAGATGACCTCACCCGGGCCGTTGGCAAGCATTACTCCACCTCTCAGGAGGCAGCTGCCAAAGGAGCCGAAGCCGCCAAGGCCATCAGTTCCGAAGCGCTCCGTCGGCAGATTCGAGAAATCGATGACGGCGGCGATATGGCCGACATTTTCGACCTCATTCTCGAAGGTGCGATGAACTCCAACGCCTCAGATATTCATCTGGAACCGGCAAAGGACTTTTTGAGCATCCGCTACGAAATTGATGGCAAGCCACACGCCCAACCCAACCAGCAAAAGCACATCGCCGTGCGGCTCGCCTCCTATATCAAGTCCCAGGCAAAGCTGCAGCCGACTGATCTGCAAGACCAAAACGGGATGTTCTCCAAAACGATTCAGGGAGAAACACGAGACATCCGTGTAGCGGTCCTTCCGTGCCAGTGGGGGGAATCGATCACCCTTCGTCTGGCCAGCGAAAAAATCATGGACCTCTCGCGCATCGGATTCTCTCCGCTAAACGAACAATTGTGGCGCAGTCAACTCTCCCAGCCCAACGGCCTTATTCTCTCCGTCGGACCCATGGGCTCTGGTAAAACAGCGATGAGCATGGCGTCTCTGGGAGAGCACATGAAAACCGGGCGCAAAATCGTCACCATCGAAAACCCAGTGGAAACCCGCGTGCCAGCTGGTGTCACCCAAGTCAGTATCAACCCCGGACGCAACATGACATGGGGCTCCGTGTCGGGTACTGTGCTCCGTTCGGCAGCCAAAACCATCTTCTTCGGTGAAATCAACCACGAAGACGTTGCCCAAGCCGCCGTGAACATGGCCATGACCGGCCACATCGTCATCTCCACCTTGCACACGAATACGGCCCCCGGGGCGATTTTGCGTCTGCGCGAACTCGGGTTACGCCCCTCCGTACTGGCCGACACTATGCGTGCCGTGTGTGCGCAGCGGCTGCCCAGAACATTGTGCCCCCACTGCAAAGTTGCTGGCCCCCCGCCAGAGGCCATGATCCGCGATTTTCAACTAGACCCCAGTGACTTAAGCGACACGGAATGGTTCAACTCACGCCCCGGTGGATGCAGGGAATGCTATGGCATTGGGTACAAGGGCCGCTCCCCCATCCATGAGCTCCTCATTTTCGATGATGAACTCCGCGAACTTGTTATTGAAGACGTCCCCAACAGCGTGCTCACACGTACCGCCCGCGAACACGGAATGCACACCTTGAAAGAGGACGGGGTTCTCATGGCCAAAAGCGGCGCCACCAGTCTTGAAGAAATCCGTCAACACATCATTCTGTAGGAGAAAACCACCATGTCTGCAGCACCCACCGAACTAGCCACCTTCCAGCCACAAAACAAGGCCCAGCAGATCCTCCAATCGTTCCTCTACAGAACACTGGACGCGAAAGGTTCCGACCTTCACCTCTACCCAGGTACTGTCCCGTGGGTGAGTCGCCATGGATCCACCGAGCCTATGCAGGGAGTCGTCGCTGACCTGAGCCCTAGTCAGTTGGAGAATATCCTGCGCGGCTCCGTCTCTGCGGATGACTGGGATGTCTTCATAAGAAACAAACGGCTGGAATTCGCCTACGTCACCGAACGTTCCCGCTTTCGTGGCCATTTCGCTATCGAAAACGGCAGCCCGTACGCAGTGTTCCGTGAAATCGCCAATACGGTCCCCGAATTTGAAGCCCTGGGCTTGCCGCCCATCATCGAATCGTTCATCGATTACGAATCGGGGATCTTCCTATTTATAGGTGTCACCGGCTCCGGCAAGTCTTCATCCTTAGCCGCGCTGGTCAAGAAGGCAAAAAACCGGTACGCGAAGAAGATCATCACCCTCGAGGCGCCGATTGAATACAAACACACGAACGGAAAGTCCCTGATCTCCCAACGCGAAGTAGGGGAAAATGCGGACGTGAACTCATTCGCCCTGGGTATTCAGGACGCCATGCGTGAAGCTCCTGACATCATGCTGATCGGTGAAATGCGTGACCCGGAAACAATGCAAGCAGCTATCTCCGCCGCAACGTCCGGTCACTTGGTGTTTTCGACGTTGCACGCAGAATCAACCGCGGATGCCCCCACTCGTATTCTGGATTCCATGCCTGAAGGTCGCCTTGGCGACGTGCGGGCACAACTCGCTCGTTCCCTGCGCGGCATCGTGTACCAGAAGCTGCTCCCTAAAAAAGGTGGCGAAGGACGCGTTGTTGCTACTGAGGTTCTCATGATGACCCCGGCAATTGCGAACATGATCCGCAACAACAAGCTGGAGCAGATCGGCAGCCAGCTGCACATCAAGGACGAAGGACATATCCCGTTCGAGGCGTCCTTAGTGAATTTGGTGATGGACGGCTATGTCAACGAAGCGACCGCTCGTCGGGCCGAGCTAGTGCCAGGTAGTTTCGACCGCCAACTCCGGGCAGGGCGCTGGAGCTAAGGAAAGACAACAGGTGACTCGACCAAAGTAGCTTGAGCGAGGACCGTGCGAATATCAGCGTCGGGCTGGCGTTGGCGCAAATGAGCAGCCAACGCCACAGCCGTTTCAACAAGAGC
>JABBNV010000032.1:0-12219 GCA_019352125.1 Acidobacteriota bacterium
GTCTGAGCTCCCATATCACACTGCATGACCCACCATCCATTCCATATTGTGAATGTCTGTCCGCACTCGCGGAAAAACTCTCTGCACACGTCTAAGTTACCCAGTGTCTGCAACGTGCACCATGGGGAGTACTACCCATCCTGCTACCCGAAGTCTCAAAATCCGCACCAGCTAGCGGAATTTTGCCCATTCAATGGCAGAAATCAATATTTTGGACATATGGTGCGCCGAAAATGATGGAAAGATACTCTAAGACAGCGAAAAGACTGTGAACCAGTAACTGTGGAATGAGGGGATTCTGTGGCCACAGACTATGACAATCAACTCATCGAGTCAGTTGACGTCCGACGCAAACGGCTGACCACCGCATTACTGTTCGGCATTAACCCGCATCAGCGTCGGTGGATGGACATCGGTGCGAAGTTGATGCTCAGCGTTGCGTTCGCCGCTGGCATTGCCGCCGTCTGCGTAGGTTATTCCTTTGTCAGCAACTTGTTGCACCAACAGGCTGAACAGCAAAAGCAGCAGCAACAGCAACAGCGGGTTCAGCCCAGCTCGCAGGCCCCCCTGCCGGACACCTACACGGGCACTTACGCACTGAGCAGTTCAACTTCCTCCGTCCTTTCCCCCATAATCCCTTCGATCGCAAGCACAGGAGCCTAGATCCATGGCCCACGCCTTCACTCGCGTCACGCTGATTGGCTCCGAACGTCACGCTGATTTGCTGCTTCCTTCGGATCAGCCCGTGGGCACCCTGGTGCCGCAGATCCTGGAGCTGTTGGATGATTCCCCAGCGCAGTCCGTTGCTGAAAAGCGGCTAGTAGCGCCCGACGGCGAGCCGTTGTCAGATACGGCGACGCTCAGTGACGCTGGCGTACTTGATGGAACGGTGCTGACGCTCTTCAGCAACTCGGAGGCACCCCCGCCCGCCGTCATTTACGACGTCACAGATGCCGTGGTGGAGGAGTCGGCGAGCTCAAGGGGGCGTTGGAGTGGCATTCACCAACGAGTAGCAGGCATTATCTTCGCGGCCTTGGCAGTGACCAGTGGCACCGCCGTCCTGGCCAGTTACGCGGGGCACAATTCCTGGGGGGTAATGCTGGTGGCGGCGGCAATACTCCTGGTTGCCGGAATCCCCTTTGGCCGGTTGCGCGGATCTGCGGATCTGGGCCTCACTCTGTTTGGAGCAGGGTGGCTCACCGCTCTGCTGGGGTTGTTCATAGCCCCCTTGCCGCTAGCCCAAAAAACTCTCGCCGCCGCAGTTGCTACGGCTGTCACTCTGGTGGCAATCGCGCTGGCATCGACCAGACCCAAGGCCCTGTACAGTGCTGCCGTACTGGTAGCCGTATTGGCAGCAGTCTGGGCAGCCGCTGGCCTGTGGACGGGTGATGCCGGCAAGGCAGCATCCTTGGCCACGCTGTTGAGTCTGTTGGTGCTGGGCACGCTGCCCAAGCTGGCACTCTCGGCATCCGGGCTGGCTGCCCTGGATGACAAGCGTGCAAACGGTGCCACCATCCGCCGGCTGAATGCGTTGGACGCCATCGCCTCTGCGCATCAAGCTCTAGCGCTCGGAACCGTAGTGTGCTGCGTGTCCATCGCTGCGGGCCTCTGGTTCCTGGGCGCCGTGCATAGCGCCACCCCGTGGAGCCAGCTGCTCCTTGTGGCGCTGACCTTGGCCACAGCACTGCGCGCCCGCTCTTTTCCTCTGGCGGTGGAAAGGTTCAGCCTCTACTTGGCAGCCAGTGTGGGGTTGCTCAGCCTGTCCCTGGCGGCATTAACCACCTGGGCTGGCGCAGCGTGGGCTGTCGGTTTGGTACTCCTCCTTGTAGCCGCCGGCACCCTTGCCAAACTGTTGATGCCATTGCCAGACCATGTACACGCCCGCTTCCGTTTGCAAGCAAACCGTATTGAGAGTTTGGCCCTGCTGGCCGCCGTTCCACTCACTGTGGGCATGTTTGGAATCTTTGCTCAGTTGTTGAAGAGTTTTGGATAGAGGTAGGAACATATGAGTGATCCGTGGAGCACCCCACCACCCCGCCGCGCCACCCTTCGCCACGGCAACGTAGCTACTGACGACTCAGCGAATTCCGAGCCGCAGGACACTGGCTTTGAGTCCGAGGGCGAGCGTCTGCGACGCGTCATGCGCACCCGCCCGGCGGAAAGTTGGTACACGCGCAGCGGCCGCGCTCTTACGGGGCTCTTCAGGTCCAACGAGCTGGGCCAACAATTGCTGGATGCAGCTGTTGGAGCACAAATACCCGTCACTACCGGTCGGCGGATAGCCGTGGTTGGCATGCGCGGTGGCGCAGGTAAGACCACCGCCACCGCACTGCTTGCGCGGGTCTACTCCACGTTGCGGCAGGATCCGGTTGCAGCACTGGACACGGTGCCACAACGGGGGACCTTGCTCTTGCGCCTGGGGCTGGATTCAGCTCCCACGCTGGAAGCCGTGGCTGCCGCCGTGGGCAGCGCGCCGCCGTCGTCCTTAACTAATTTGACCCAGTCATTGGCCCCTGCCGGCAAGAACCTGTGGACGGCCACCGGAGAACGCACTCAGCCGGGCGGTGCTGCAGCCCTTGAACCCGCCGCAGTGGCCATTTCCAGGTTCATGCCCATCGCCATCTACGACGCTGCCGGCATGGAGGAATCCGCAGTTGATCACGGGGCAGCGGCCACCCTAGCGGGGGCCCACGTGGTGATATTTGTGACCACGGCAAGCGTTGCCGGGCTGGACGACGCCCGCTGGTTTGCACAGCTTTGGAGCCAGCAGGGCAATCACGACGGCGTGCAGGTCCTCACCCTGGTGACCGAGCCAGACGCGCGCTCCCCCTTCAAGGCAGAGGCCGAAGCGCAACGGCTTACAGCCGCCGGAATTCCCGCCTGGCCCCTGCAGTACGACAGGCACCTGGCCAGCGGCGCGGAGCTACAACTGGGGCTACTTTCCACCCCGGTTCGTCTCCAGGCCACCAAGATTGCCTCCGCCGCCCTGACCGCAGCCACAGCCGTAGGCCGCGCATGAGCACCAAGCTGATACACCGGCCTGCTAGAACCACGTCCCCCATGCGGGAGACGGAGTCCTACACTCTGGACGCTCCCCCGCCCGTGGAAGGTGGCAAGAGCGGGCCCAATATGATGTCCCTCATTCCGCTGCTGGGCGCCGGCGTTTCCATGACCGTGATGATGCTTTTCCGTGGCTCCTCACTGGCCGCCATTGGTGCTCTGATGATGATTGTCACCGTGCTGGCCTCCATTATCATGATGATCAGTCAGCGTGGTAAACAGGGGCGTGCCCGCCGGGAACAGCGCGAAAACTACCTTGAATATCTGGAGCGGTCCCGCACAATTTTGCGCGAGGAAGAACAAAAAGCTCGACGTGTTGCCCGCATTTCTTCCCCACCGCCAGGCGCCCTCTTTGACGTGATCCGCTCCCGGGATCGGTTGTGGGAAAGGCGACGAGCCAACGAAGACTTCCTGCACGTTCGGCTCGGCACCGGGCAGGGGAAGAGCCGCGAGATCAAGGTGACGGACCAGGGTTCGGCCCTGCAGCAAAGTGACACCTTCATGACCACTGAGCTGGAGATTCTCAAGAACAGATTTGAGTATTCACCAGCTCTTCCAATTGCTGTTCCACTGGATTCGGTGGGCACGGTAAGCGTAGTGGGCAGCCGCGATTTCACCCTGAGCGTGGTGCGCAACTTGCTGAGCCAAGCGGCCGCATTCCACTCACCGGAGGACCTTCACCTGGCCATTGCCACCGGTGAGGAGACCGCTTCTGACTTTGAATGGGCACGATGGCTGCCGCATCTGGCGGACCAACGGAGTACTCACAAAACCGGGCCCGTCCGCCGTATTGCCCCGTCCATGAACGCCCTCTCCGACCTCCTTGCAGAGCACATGCACTCACGCTCCACCATGGCGGCAGAGTCGCGCAAAAACTACTTGAACGCGGGCGTTGGTACACACCTGGCCCGGCTCCTGGTAGTGGCGGACAACTACGGCGAGCTGCCCGAGGAACTTCACATTCCGGACAAGCAGTCCAGCTCCGCAGCTCTGGGCATCAGTACCTTGCATCTGGTCCGAGACAGGCTGGAAGAGCCCAGTGAGGTGACTGTACGGATCAGCCAGGACCTCACCAGCGACGATGCCAACGCCTTTGTGTTGGAGGACTTCAGCCAGGACCCGGTGGCCCCGGAAACCTCCACCGGAACCCTGGACGCGCTGTCAGTGGCGACGGCGAGTGCACTGGCCCGCGAGCTGGCCCCGCTGCGGCTCTCTGCGGATTCACTGGAACATGATTCGTCGGAAAACTCGCAGGGTTTCCTCGAAATGCTGGGGCTCTCCCCGCGCCTCGATGCGGAGGATCTGCGCCGCCTGTGGCAACCGCGCAGTGAGATTGATTTTCTACGCGTGCCGCTAGGGCCTGACGATCGCGGTAAGCCCGCAGTGTTGGACCTCAAGGAATCCGCCCAGTTTGGTATGGGCCCGCATGGCTTGTGCGTGGGTGCAACCGGGTCCGGTAAGAGTGAAATGTTGCGCAGCCTGGTCCTGGGGCTATTGGCAACGCACTCCCCCGATGTGGTGTCCACCGTACTGATTGACTACAAGGGTGGAGCTACTTTTGCTCCCTTTGTGAACGCTCCCCACGTAGCTGGCGTGATTACCAACCTCTCCGACGACGTCTCGCTCATTGAGCGTGTCTACGCGTCCCTGTCCGGAGAAATTCAGCGCCGTCAGGAAGTGTTGAAAGCGGCAGGAAACCTCGCCAACATCACGGACTACCAACTGCATCGAGCCGAGCGTGCCAGCCGGGGCGAGACGCTTGAGCCATTGCCGCACCTGCTGGTGATTATTGACGAGTTCGGTGAGCTGCTGACCGCCCGCCCGGACTTCATTGAACTGTTTCTCTCCATTGGCCGCATTGGCCGCTCCATCGGCGTGCACCTGTTGCTCTCCAGCCAACGGATTGAGGGCGGCAAGCTGCGCGGATTGGATACGTACCTCTCCTACAGGATCGGCCTGCGCACGCTCTCAGCCAGCGAAAGCCAGACGGTGCTGGACACCCCGGACGCCTTCCACCTGCCGCCCGTGCCCGGTTTTGGGTACCTCAAGGTGGACACCACCACGTACACGCGCTTCAAATCCGGCTATGTGTCCGGCCCGCTGGAAAACCCAGAGGAACAAGCAGACGCCGTGGAGGATGTCCCCACGGTGCTTCCCTCACCGTTCTACGCCCCTAGCTTGGAGTCCGGGCAAGCCCAGGTGACGGGCGGCCAATCCGCCCCCGGGCAATCCTCGGCAGCCTCCAAACGCACCACCGGCCCCACAGTGCTGTCCACCTTGATGGACGCCATGGCCACCTTCCCTCGGGCAGTGGCACCCATCTGGTTGCCACCGCTACCGAACGGAATCTCGCTGGATACGGCGGCAGGATCCCTGGTCAATACCAGTGAGGGCTTGAGGCTGAGCACCGGAGGCAGCCTCAAGATCCCCATTGGCCTGCTGGATGATCCGGCCAAACAGTGGCAGGGCATCTGGGAACTGGACCTCACCGCAGCCGGTGGAAACCTCTCTATTGTGGGCGGCCCACAATCGGGCAAGAGCACGGCACTGCGCACCATTGCCACCAGCCTGGCACTGACACACAGCCCGGCAGAAGTGGCCATCTACGCTGTAGACCTGCTGGGCAGTGGCATGATGCCGTTGGAGGGCCTACCCCATGTGGGCGGCGTGGCAATCCGCACCAACCGGGAAGTTGTCCGTCGCACGGTGGAAGAGATCATGGGCATGCTGGTACTGCGTGAGCAGGTCTTTGAGAAGTACCAGGTGGATTCGCTGCAAACGCTTCGGCGTATGTGTGCCAAGGGCCAAATCCCCGAGCTCACCAGCGCCGATGTATTCCTCCTGCTGGACGGCTATGGCCAGATGATGGACGAGTTCGAAGAGATTGAGAGCACCGTCCACTCGATCATTGCCCGCGGTGGCGGCTACGGCATTCACGTGCTCACTACCTCCACCCGGATGAACGAAATCCGCATTTCCCAGCAGAGCTTCTTCGGTATCCGGATAGAACTGCGGTTGGGCGATCCCGCCGAATCTTCCTTTGGCCGCAAACTGGCCGAAAGTATCAGTGCCGAGCGTCCCGGGCGTGCTCTGATGGACCGAAAACTCATGGGCCAGTTTGCCCTACCTCGGATTGATGGATCCCCCGAAGCGGACACGGCAAGCCAAGGCCTTCGCGATCTGGTTGCCACTCTTTCCGCTTCCACGGATGCCCGGGCAATGCGCGTGCGCGTGCTGCCCACAGAGGTGGATGCGGCCACCGTTCCCACTCCAGTAGCCCCCGCGCAGGTTCCGCTGGGCCTGCGCGAACGGGATCTCAGCACCTTGACTCTGGACCTGGAAAACAAGGACAGGCACCTGGTGATCCTGGGCGACGAAGGCTCCGGAAAGACTAACGCCCTGCGCAGCATTGTGCGGCGCATGGTGGAACAGCACACGGCGGATGAACTGGTTTTTGCTGCCTTTGATCCTCGCCGCGCGCTCTCCGAAGAAGTCCCGGACAGCTATTTGGGTGGCCATGCCACCAGCGCAGTATTGGCGGAGCAGCTGGCGGCTGCCGTCAGCACCGAGCTACAGAAACGCATGACGGCCACCAAGGAAGAGTTGGCGGCAGCACCGCGCGTCGTCCTGCTCATTGATGACTATGACATCCTGACGGCGGGCGGCTCCTCCCCCATGAGTAGGCTGACCCCGTACCTCCCCATGGCGGCGGATATCAAGCTGCACGCCGTACTGACTCGCCGCGTTCGCGGAGCCAGCCGCGGCATGTACGAATCATTCTTCACCGCCCTGCGGGATTCGGGCAGCGCGGCACTGATGCTCTCCGGTGACCACAGTGAAGGCGCCCTGATCAACGGCATCCGCGCGCGCCTTCTTCCCCCCGGCCGTGCGCAATATATCCAGGCTGGCCGTGGAAACGAGACCATCCAGCTCTTTTTCAACCAGCCCCAGGAGAAGGTGTGAGCACCGACTGGACAGTGATCAGCGCGAGAGAGCCCGACCAGGAAATTCTCACTGCGTGTTTAACCACCATCTACCCGGACATGTACATGAGAATGTACGGCGACGGTCTGGCCATGGAACTGCTGGATGATCCTTCGGCGGAACCGCTGCTGGCCGTGGAATTGCCCAGGTTGGTGCGCGTCACGGGGGAAGTAACCCGCTTGCTGCGTGGCTATGACGTCTCTGTGGTGGCCGAGGCGGCCCTGCCGGCAGCCCTCGGCGGAACAGAGCCAACTCAGGGCGGCCGGGGCAACGGTACAGATGAATGCTGGTGGACCGAAATTCACGCCGTCTCCGCCGCGGCCCCAGCCCGCGCTCATGAGGTGCTAGACCTGCTCTGCCACACCTTGGCAGCCAATACCGCTGGCGCCGTCCTACTTCCGGAAGGCAGGGCCTAAGATGAGCGACGCTTGTTTCGACTTCGTCACCGCAACCACCGCCGTCGTCTTTCAAGATAAGCCCGTGGTGTACCGCTCCACCTGGCTGATGCAGGCCGCGGCCACCGCGCAGGACATGGGCAAGGACTTTGTGGTGCTCACCCCGCCGTCGGCCACCCTGACCCTGCCCATGAGCGATCTGATAGCCAGCGACGGGTTCCAGTGGCTTGCCACCATGGATGGCGGCAGCTTCTTTGACGGCATTACCGGCCGCGTGCACCGCTGGGACGGGCTGGACTTTGCCGCGACAGACACCATTGCGGATGACTACCTGCAGATGGACAACAACTCCGGTGGCCTGGTGCACGTACGCGCCAACACCATGCACCCTGCCAGCGCAGCCAGCCGTGTTGGTGAGCTGGTCCAGAGCATTTTTGTTGAGCTCACGGATGAGCCCCCCGTGGGATGGGGCATGAATGAACCCGCCAGCGAGCCCTGGGACGTAGCGGAATTGACGGAGCACTGCCTCAACATTGCGCCAAACACGTCCTCCATAGTGGTGGTGGGTGCCGCGCGTCCGGGAACCAAGGTGCCCAGTGTGGCAGTGCTGACGGTGGAACGCTCAAGCTCCGGTGTGCGCGAGACCGTTGAATTCCTCGCAGAGTCAGCGGATCCCCTCAGCCGCCCGCAGCTGGATTCCTTTGCGGAGGTGATGCACCGAGCGCGCGTCAGGACAGCCTTGCTAGGACATGCCGTAGCCTTCAAGGGGCTCTGCCGGCCCGCGCGATTCACCGGTATGTCCGTGCCGGGTTGCGCGGTATTTGGCGCAGAGGCCTTGGCGGGCCACGGAAGTTCGACGGCGTTGGCCAACGCAGGTGCCACAGCCCGGCTACTGGGCACAGCCCCGTATGAATCCCTGGCCGTGACCTACCCACAGGAACCTCTCGCAGGGCAGAAGCACCCATTGGAGCTCTATGCGGAGCTGGTGGCCTGGCTCGAGGGCCAGGACAACACAGCGCGCTAATCCTCGTCGCCCACCTCATCCAACAGCGGGAGGTCATCTGGCGTGACCAACTGTGAGGTCACGGCATGCTCCACCAACCGAGCGCGCCGGTTACTGGCCATCTTGCCCACCCCACCGCGCAGCCCGCTGACCCCGGAGCGGTCCAGCTTGTCGCAGACATTGTCCAACTTGCGATTGAACCTGGTCTGGGCCCAGCCCAACCGCTTGGCGGCCTGGGCAGAGGATGGAATGGTGCTGAACCCCGTTCCACCACGGCGCAGAATGGGCTCAGCCAAGGCCAAAATCACGGCCATTTGGGTGGGGGTAAAAGTCACCGGGCCAATGGTGGTTTCAGCGGCCGATGGGCTCCGCACATTGTCGAACCTAAAGGCGGGTGACTGCATGTGCACGGCCAACTCGTAAGTGGTAGGGCCAGCGGTGAACACCACCAGTGTCTGGCCGAACACTAGCGGCAGCCTGGCCCCCGGAGACAGCCACGCCTGCATTCCACCGCTTCCGTCCGCAATCGTGGCGGACATACGGGAACCAACATTGGTGAGCCACCACATATTGTCATACCGGGCAACCTCAAGGAACTGCCGGTGCAGGTACGGATTATCATCCAACGCAATACTGCCCTCGCGGCCAATGGTGAACACCTTTTCAGGGTCCGGTTCAAACCATTCGCCGCAAAAGTCGATGGCAATTTCGGCCACAGCTCCCCCTTTACGCATACCGTCGTTTAGATAATTCCTTCAAACCTGATGGAGACGTCGTCTCCCAGATCCGCAATGTCCCCGTCCAGCACCAGGGCAGAGTCCCCCTGACCCAGCCGACGCGGGGGTTGCCCGGGCCGGATGAGGACCGTCCCATTCGTGGATTTCAGATCTTCCAACAACACGTCCCAGCCCACCAAACGGATTTGCACGTGGGAGCGGGAGACATCGCCATGGGGGCTCTGCACCTGAACCAACCGCGGCATGTCCGGCCCCTGAACGCGCGCGGCAGAGGGCTGCCTGCCAATGATCACCGGCCGCACCAGGTCAATAACTTCACCACTCATCATCCGGATCTTCCCGAGTGATGGACGGCGCAACTGCCTCGGCTCGTGAGCCAACGGCGCACCGCACACACTGCACTTTGCCAAGATAGGTGGATTCGCGTGCCCGGAGGGGCATTGTTTTGCCAACACTGTCGGCCCGGTGGGGGGTGCCGTGGGCGCTGCAGCCGGGGCCGGAGGCTTCGCCAGCGTCCTGTCATCCACGTCAAGCTCGCTGCGCATCACCGTGTGACCGTCATGATCCTCATAGTCCGCAGGGCTCGGGGGCACGCTGCTTTGGGGTACGGCGGCGGGCACTGCCGCCCCGCCCGACGCGGCGGCCGTGGGGGCTGGGGGTGCAGTGGGGGCTGGGGGTGCAGTGGGGGCTGGGGCAGGAGCCTGGACTGGTGCCGGGGCTGGGATCCCTGCGGAGCTGGCAATGGTGGAATCATCCACGTCATCTGAATCGTCGATCTCCCGCTCGGGGATCCGGGTGGACTCCAAATTCGGGTTCAAGTCCGGCTGGGTGGGAGACTTCCGCAGCCAGGGCACCGAGTCGATCAGGGTTTGCGCGCTCGGCTGTTCAACGGGTTCAACCCGTTGATCGGGCTTGTAGAGGTTCGGGGCCTCACGGGCGGCCGGGGTTTCGACAGGCTCAACCACCGGCACCTCCGGCACCACCGGAACCTCCGGCACCACCGGAACCTCCGGCACCACCGGCGCCTCCGCGGCGTCGCCTACTGCCACTCTCCCCACGCGAATCACACCTTCACCCAGCGGAAGCCAGGCATCGGCATCGTACGTGGCATTGTCAGCGTTATCGCAGCGCACGTCGAAGGATAATTGGCCTGGCAGATACCGTTCCGTCCACGTCATCATGCCCTGCCCGGAAACCACCACCGGCGCATCAGGCGTTTGAGCACGCAGCTCCAGCGGACCGCGGAGCACGGCATGAACGGCTTGGCCGAACTGCACTACCGCGAAGTCCGGAAGGTTGGCGATCCCATTCGCAAACTGTGAGGTGACGGCAGCCAGCACCTGCTGCAAGCTGGACTCCGCACTCAACGAGTCCCAAGTTCTTTGCAGAATTCCCGGCTCAGTGTCCGCCGGAAGCACTATCAAAACCCCACCGCGCAGTACTGCATTCCAGTCACCTGGCCAATACTTGATGGCTGTCATGATTCCACTTCCTCGGTGGGTTCCGTGCCAAGAATCTGGTGAGTCAAGGATTGCGAGGGTTCGTCCGAGGCGAGGGTCTCGACAGACCCGACCACCGATGAACCAGACTGAACCACCGGGCGCGGGAGGGTATTTAGCAGCGACTCGTCCTCTTCAAACCGAGGCATCGTTTCTTCTTGATGGGGAACGTCGTCGAGAGTTGGATCCAACACGATCACGGTGATATTGTCCCTACCACCGGAGCGGAGCGCCGCGTCCACCAAGTCACGGCAGGCAGCCGGAGCATCCAACGCCCTGCCCAAAATGCTCCGAATATCCGCGTCGCTGAGCTCATTCGTGAGCCCATCGGAACAGATCAGCATCCGCTCCCCAGGCGTCACCGGAAGCAACCAAAAATCCGCGTCCAGCGGCTGGCCAGCGCCCAAAGCGCGGGTCACCACATGACGGCGGGGGTGAACCAGCGCGGCGGCGGGGGTAATTTCCCCCATATCCACCAACTCCTGCACCTCGGAATGGTCCACAGTTATCTGCGCCAACTCCCCATTGATGAGCCGGTAGGTACGCGAATCCCCCACGTTGAACACCAGCCAATACGGAGCCCCGGATTCCGTCACCAGCACAGCGCCGGAAACAGTGGTCCCAGCTCGCTCATCGGTCTGTGTGCGAATCTGTTGGTTGGCCCGCTCCAGCACCTCCAGAACATCAGCAGCGTCGGTTTCTCCACTGGCGCCAAACAGAGCACTGGATTCAAACGTCTCCACGCAGATTCGGCTGGCTACCTCGCCCGCCTCGTGGCCGCCCATACCGTCCGCTACGGCAAAAACCGGAGTACGGGCTATGAGCGAATCCTCGTTAATCTGCCGGCGCAAGCCACGGTCCGTTGCCTGCCCTACACGGATGTGAATAGGGCCTGATGGCTGAGCCGTCTCAAGGTTCGGCTTTCCGGCCTCGCTGCCGACATTAGGTTCATTTGTCACACGGGCCTGCTGACAATAAAGTGACGGTCACCAAAGCTCACCTGTGACCCGCTGGATGCCAACATCGGTTCACCTGCCGCAAGCTTGGTTTCCACGCCGTCGGGGCTGGTAATGGCGCTGCCGTTGGTGGATCCCCGGTCCGTCACCCACACGCCGGTGCCCTCCACCAACAAGTGCAGGTGCGTCTTCGAAACGGAACGGCCCAAGTCCGCGAAGTCGATCAGTTGTTCAACGGTTTCGCCCTCATTCGCTGACGGATTACGTCCCAGCAAAGCAGTGGAATTCAGCACGGCCGTGGTGCCGTCGTCGAACGCCGCCAAGACTGCTGTCTGCGAGCTGCGCGGGGCAGAGAGCCGAGTTTGGTCCAGCTCATCATCCGGGTGTGCAGGGGTCTGGACAGGCGAGACCTCCGGCCGCGGCGGGGCAAAGCGCGAGTCAGAACCGGCAGACGACGACGGGTCGCTGGCAGCAGGCGGAGCGAAGCGAGTCTCGACAGGCTCGATCGCCGGGAGTGCCCAGCGACTATCAGAGCCAGCGGACGACGACGGGTCGGGTAGGCGCGCAGCGCGGCCGGGCGTGACG
>JABBNV010000032.1:12229-17019 GCA_019352125.1 Acidobacteriota bacterium
GACGGAAGGGATCCCGACAGGATTGACTGCCGGCAATCCGGCGTCGGCAGGCGGAGCAAACGAAGCAGGACCAGTGAGACCACCGGTAGTGAGCGGATCACGGCCGGCTTTGACATCACACATCAGAGTCCGGGCAACCTTGTCATGCCAGCCCTGACGCTGCGCATTTGAATCCCACAAAGCGGAAACAGTGACCACCAATGGCCCTATAACGGGAACAACCCCGGCAACACCCACCAACAAATTCCGGACAAAAATAGCACCCCAACCGGGCACCAATCCCACCTCATTGGTGGTGCGCAGACCGACGGCCAGATTCCCCGGAGTCTTGCCCGTGGTGGCTTCCCAGCCCCAGATCCAAAGGCCATATGCCAGTGACAGCAAGCCACCCACGGTGAGCCAGATGAGTGCGCCCGCCAGAGCGGCACCAGCCTGCGCGGCAGTGGGGTCACTCACAGCCAGACTGGCCCAGGCAATCCCCCAACAGATGCCAAACACCAGGAGGGGCGGCAGCACATCAATAATCTTGGCGAGCAGCCTTTTCCCCACTGTCGCGTTGACTAGTTTTAGCTGTGCTTGCATGCGAGCTCTGCTCCCCTTTGAAAGTCTGCGCAGCGGCGGCTATCCGGCAGTCCTGCCAGAGAAGCTACTGCTTTCCATCCATACTCTACGAAAAATTTCCCCTGATTGCGTCGCACGTCATCCCTATTTTGGGTAGCAATCGCGCACGTCAGTGGAGGTGTGACCATCTTGGCGCACCACCTTGACAGCAATGCAGGAGGTGTTTTGAGCGTTGTTGCTGACAAATGCCTGCGGTTTAGTGGTCTGCTGGTACGTACCGTCGCTGACAGCGCTCACGGGGGCCCAAATGTAAACATCGCCCGGCTGGGGGCTGGGATTCTCCCACGTCCACGTGGCCCCACCGGAGCTCGGCTTGGCGGTCAATTTGGTGGGCGCAGGCGGCGTGGCATCGGTGACAAGAGCCGTCGGTTTTGGCTTCGAGGTGCTGCTTGATGGGGTAGCAGAGGGCGTCCCTCCAGTACCGTTAAGTGCCACGGCACCGCCAACCAGTCCGCCAACCAGCACCACAGCTGCAGCGCCCAGCAGCACCTTGCGGCCGGTAGGCATTCCGGCGGATTCCGGCGCAGAGTCCGCATACGCGTCGGGATGATCCTCTACGGAATAGCGGGGCACCTCGATGCGCTGCGGAGCTCCAATGTCCGCCTTTGTAGGGTAGGTGAAACGGTTTTCGCTCTGCTGCGCATCAATGGCAACAACCCCGCGCAAAACTGTTGCATCGGGATCTTCCACATCACTGAAGTCCGTGCTGTGTTCCTCGAGTACCTCAAAGTCAGTCACAGCCAAATTGAGTTCAGACTGCACGCGCATCAATGCCCGGGCAAATTCCTGGGCTGAAGCAAACCTGGAGGTGGGAGACTTGAACATGGCGGTGGCCAGCACCATCTCCAGCGATTCGGGAACATCCGCCCGTTGCAGCGGGGCAAGTGGCTCATTGGCGATCCGTGAGATCAGTGCACGCTGGGAATTGTCCGCCCCGGGCCGCACAAACGGTGACCGACCTGCCAACAATGTGTAGATAGTGGCTCCCAAACCCCACACATCTACCTTGACGCCGTCTACCGCTGCTCCGGTAAAGGATTCCGGCGGGGACCAGGGAATGGACATGCCAGTGTCGTCCCCATGGGGCAGGGCCAGCGACGCTGAAATGCCAAAATCAGTCAGCGCCGGACGGTTATAGTCAGTCACCAAAATATTGGCCGGTTTGATATCCCGATGCGCAATGCCCGCTCGGTGGGCCGTTTCAACAGCCGAGGCCACCTTGATACCGATGCTCAGGGCCTCATCCACACTGAATCGTCCACGGCGGTAGCGCACATCCAGGCTTGGCCGGGAGCAATACTCCATCGCCAAATATGAGTGCCCGGACTCCGTAATGTGTGCCTCGTAGATGGTGACAATATACGGATGCGTGGACAGCTGAGCCATCAGATTGGCTTCAGCCTCAAAGCTCTCTTGTGCACCGCTATTTCGCAAGTCCGCAACCAAAACTTTTACGGCAACACGGCGCCGTGGGCGCTCCTGCTGATAGAGGTAGACGTCAGAAAACCCTCCAGAACCCAACAGGGAAACATACGTATAGCCAGGAAGTACGGGCGGCGGCGCGGGTGGGCGCTTAGTGCTCATTCTTCCTCCTCCATCGTGTTATCAGCGCAGACGGCAGATCATTGCCAAACTTAGCGTTCGCTTCGCGCAATAGGGATCGCGGCGAGAAGCGTGCCCGCTGGCGTTTCCAGAATCCCACCGAGGAGTTCATTCCGTCCAGCGAGTAGTCTACGTTTTTCCAGTAGTCGCTCACCTCAGCCTCACTCGGATTTGCTGCGCCGAAGACGGCAGCGTCCGCACGGGTAGCCAGTAACAGCGTGGTGTCCGAGCGTTCGGAGAACGCCTCTGCGAGCGTCGCGGCAGTTTCCCTTCGTGTGCGTCGATGGTCCAGCTCGGCGCCCATGTCAGTGGCCAAGGAGATGACCTCGCTCCATCCTCCGCCGACCCGTTTCGACGTGTCACCCGTAGCAAAGCGTCGCTTCCGCCGTCGTGTTTTAAGCAAGGCGACCAGCAACAAGGGCAACAGCAAGATAGCAAGGGGAACAGCCACCCAGGCCAGAACCACCAGAATCGGTCCCCAGAACGCCCACGGATTGTTCTTCTTACCTTCAGTGTCCAGCGCCTGCGGATCACTATCCGGCGGCAAATCCGCTGGTTCCTGTGCCGGCGGCGGTGGCTGAAGCACCTGCGGCTTGGGCTTGGACGCGTCCTGCGGCTCCGGCGGGCTTGGCTTGTGGTCCTTATCTGGCGTGGCATCAAACGGCACCCAACCCACACCAGCAAAGTTCACCTCCACCCACGCGTGCACGTCAGCACCAGTGATATTGACGGTGCTGGCCCCATTGGCAGGGGTCTTCGGGTCCGGGTAAAAGCCCATCACCACACGGGCCGGAATATCCAGCTGGCGTGCCATCAGCGCCATGGCTACGGCGTATTGCTCGTCATCCCCTACCAACTGCTTGGCGCCCAGGAATGAGGAAATGCGTGCGGCGCCGTGCCCGGAAATGCTGGGCACCTGCCCCTCGAGACCGTTGCTGAACTTGCCGGTTTGCTGCAGGGTATTGGCCAGGGCCTGCACCTTGGCCAAGGGAGTTTCCGCCTTGCCCACGAATTCAGTGGCCTTTGTCTGAACGATCGGCGGCACATTACGCAACGTGGGAAGTGTCACATTGCCAAAGCTGGCCGTCGCCAGTTTTGCCTTGTCAAAGGTAGGCACAGACACGGCTACGTCGTAGGAATCCCCCGCGGTCACCCCGTCCATGTTCAGAGACGTATCCGAATCCTTATTCAGGTACAGGCGGTGCGTGGCTTTGTCCGCCGCGCTATAAACAATCCCGCTGGCTTGATGCTCCGAAGGAATCCACACGCCGGAGTATGCCTTGATAGCAAAGTTGACGGTACTGCCCGCGGAGCCGCTCAGCTGCGTGTTCAGGGCCGTGGCGTCCCCCACCGGAGAAAAGGATCCTGACGAATTTTCATCTACCCGGTAGACCACGCCGTCGTAGTCATCCAGCGCTGCCAGCCGCACCCGGCCGTCCTTCGGCAACCCCGTGACGGACATGAGCACAGTGTCCTTGTAATCCTTCACGTCCTTGCGGAAATCCGCCAAGGGCGTGGGCAGATTGTGTAGATCCGGCGACGGAACAATCGCATCACGCAACACCTGGCGATTATCAGCTTGAGTCAGCAAGGGTGCGGCAGCGGCGCTCGCACCCCCAGCCAGCAGGACGACGACGGCGCCCAGCGCCAGCCGGCGCAGCAGCGAAGCCCTGGCGGCGGACTGGTCCACCTGCGGTCCATGAGCGGAAACCGAGGTTGAACCAGTGGTTCTGGCACGTTCCCGGCGGTAGGCCAACCAACACACGCCTACAGCTACCAGCAGCACACCTCGAACCACGGGCACCAAGGGTTGGGCTGTACCAAAAACGATGCTGGTCAAGAAGAGTGCCAGCACGGGCAAAACGGCTGCGTAGGGAACGCGCGTCCGCCACGCAATAGTGCCCGCCACAATGGCACAGACCAAGGCTGAGAGGTAGGGAACAACCAACACGTTCACGCTTGTACCCACGGGCGCGGCCAGCGTCAGCATCTCCTTCCAGGAGAACATCACACCCAAGACCAATCCCCGAAGCGAATCAAAGGTTGGAACAAAGCCGGCCGTTGACTCGCGGGGCGCAGCCATCGCACTGCCAAAAAGCAGGTAAACCAGCGCGCTCAGGCCCACGGTGGAGATCAGGCCCAGCCGGCAGAGCACACTTGCCCCGGCCACGGCCAGACCCAGTACCACCCCGCCTAGCCCAGCAACCAGGAATGCGGGCGCTCCCCCATAAGCAGGGCCAAACCCCAGCACCCCAAGCCCCAGCAGCACCAACAGCACGCCCGCATCCAGCGCAAAGTGCCAGCCACCCAGTTTCTTGAAACGGACTGTCAACGTATGTGAACTCATGCCACAGCCTTACGCATCACCGCGGGCAGATCCTTGATATCGCCCAAAGTAAGGACGGGTAGATCCGCGATGTTTGCGCGTGCGGGATTAGCCCCCGTGCTGGCACGAATGGCAAAAGCGCGCACGCCCGGCGGCACGGATGCTGCGGCACGGCTCAGCTCCCTGGGACTTACCCGAGTTCCCACCACCAAGAACACTACGGACGCATTGGGCTCTGCCT